>NZ_JBVVPO010000017.1:105507-144975 GCF_055811795.1 Bradyrhizobium sp. MI1.7 | reverse complement strand
CTTCGTTTGAGGTCATCGACGACCCCATCCTGCCACGCAGACCGGCGGAAGGGGGCCGTCCACCCCAACACGAGAGCGGTTACGAGCATAATTCTCAGCAAAAATCCCACGGGTCGGCTCCGTCCATCGTCCAATCAAGGTCTTCCGACCGATCCAAATCCGTGGTGTTCTGTTGCGTCAAGGACTTTCTGGCTCGCCGGCGCAGCGTTAACCCCGCCCAGGCATGGACCAATAGCATTTGCCGGAGCATGCGCTGGCATGTTTTGCCGCGCTCGCTTATGGCCCTCAGCCGAAGGTCAATTGAGCGCGTGTCATGTCGGCTGTCAGGGGCAAACCGGACGCCGATACAGCTTGGCGCCCACTGCTGCTTTTGACCCTTAGCGGACAATCTCCAAGTGGGATTGGTGGGTCGAAAAGCTATCTTTTTCCCAAGTCTTGCGCGAAACGCAGAAGGTAGCCGTCGGGGTCCTGCACCAAAAACTGCCTGTTGCCTCGCTCCTCACCGGCGATCCGATACCAAGCATCGTGACATTCCCCGAAGAGCGGCCATTGTGCCTTTTCCAAAGCATCGAGAAGTGGCGCGACGGAGCCGACAAAGATTTGGAAGTTGATACCGCGCCCCAGTGGTCGTTCTAAAGCACCAGTTTGCCAATGGCCGCTGTGCTGTCTGAGCATGACCTGCGCACCCTGAAACTCCAGGTACACAAATCGACTTTCAGGCCGCTGATAGGCGATACGGAAACCAAGGAGGTCGCACCAAAAGGTCGTGCTCTGTTTGAGGTCGAACACATCCATTTCAGGGACCAAGTGAGCAAAACCGCCAGTCGGTAATCTGTCTTCTGACACAGCCATAGCCTGCAACATCCTCACTCGTGTCGTGCTCGCAAAAGATCGACCCAATTCTGATGATGGGCAATTCTAACATATCTTCCCGTGTTGGGACTGTCTGATAGACAAGCGGCTGTCGAGGCGATGTCTGCTTTTGGCCCGTTTGAGACCTGGCGAGGGGTACTAAAGATGTTCGCTCACTGGGGCTGACCGGAAGTCGTCTCGGGAGAACCAAACCGACGCGATTGACCCGAAGCAGACCTAGGCTTGGGGAATGGTCACGACAGCCGAGCCGTTCGAGCTGGACCAGGGCACGGACGCGGAGCGTAACGCCCGTCGTGGTTAGCGCTTAGCCAGTGTTCCTGACCGCCTCAGCTAGAATGGCGTACAGCTGCTGCTTGCTGAATTCCTTGGGCTGCTGTTTCTCTGCGGTGCTCCGCGACACCTTCTTTTCTACTCGACGTACCAGGGCGGCCGACGACGCCGGCCTTGGCTTCGGGGGCGGCCTTATCTTGGGTCTTGCTGTTGGCGGCTTGTGGCCACGCTTCAAGCCCGAACGGGTTAACATCCCGCAGACCGCGTTACGGCTACACCCGAGACGGCGCGCAATCTGTGCCGCGCTCTGTCCTGCGGACCAGAGCCTTTTGAGCAGCGCTACGTCTTTCGCATCCCAGCCCATAAGAGATTATAGCGCGGACTGGCCGACACTGGCTAGTCCAAGCCGCTCGTGGGAATCCCTTCTATGGATTCACGACTTGGCTCTACAACGCCGGTGATCGCTCCGCCCAAGCCTTGGTGGCTTGGCAGATTTCCATCGCCCGGGCGTAGGCGGGGCGTGCCGTCGTGCGGGCGAGATAGGCACGCTCGACTGAACCCGGGGTATAGTTGCTGGTTCGCAGACCAAGCAGGAGAGCGTAGCTCACTGAAATGTCAGCAGCAGTGAAGCGGTCTCCGGCGAGAAATGGACGATTTGCGAGACGCTGGATGACCAATCCCAGCCGGCTATGAAAGGTCTCCAGTGCCCAGATTGTGACCCGGGCGTTTCGCTCTGCTGCGGGGGCGAATGCGCGACCGACGATGACGGCGTTCATTGGTCCAGCGAGCCCGGCCTCTCCCAAATGGAGGAATTGCAGATAGGCGGCGAAGGCCGGATCATCCGGGGCGACGGCGAGCGGGCTCGGGCCGTGGCGGGCGAGCAGGTATTCGAGGATCGCGATCGACTCGACCATGATCATCTCGCCGTCCTGCAGCGCCGGGATAAAGCCGGCGGGGTTGATCGCAAGAAAATCGGGATCATTCTCGACAGCGAACAGATCGACCGGGCGCAGCCGATAAGCCACCCCCAATTCCTCGAGCAGCCAAACGACACGGAACCCACGACCTTCGCCATAGACAGTGAGCATACTTGAGCGTCCTTACGTTGGCTTAAGTGCCTTAATTCGCAGGAGCGAGATTTCCACACCTGCTGCTATCGCTCCGACACGATATGCACAAGGTTCGTCGAATACACGGCATCATGCAGCGCCGGTCCTCCCTACTTTATGGGTTCACGGCCTAGTCTTCATCCGGCTCGCGTACGACTGCCGGTTCGTCGGCTTCATCCTCCTCTTCGTCGCCCTCTTCGTCCTCCTCGTCTTCATCAGGATCTCGGGGCGGCATCGCGGTGCCCATAGCTACGAGCGGCGTCCAGACGGTCGCCGTGATGAAAAATGCTTCGAAATCGTGTTGCCTCATGTTGTTACTCCTCGAAAAGCATGAGCAGTCGAATATTCCTGACCGACGACATCCGGATGTCCAGGGCGCGATCGCTCCTGCGCGACGGCGACCAGATCGACGGCAGCGGCAGGGGCCGGCACCCCACACAACTGGCGGCGTTTACGAGTACTTCATGCCGAGGACGCATCAGGTTCTATATTTACCAACACTTCGCCGGCAGTGATTTCGGGATCCCCAAGATCGAGGTCGTGCAGACTTGCTTGAATAAACTCCATTATCCTGGCGTTCGCTGCATTGGCGCTTTCGCGGTCCTCGAATATCATCACGGCGACACCAACGCCGTCGCCCCCATCCAGCACGTAGTAAGATCTGAATCCGTGCGATTGCTTCAGGATCTGACCGACGCCGCTCTTGGCGCGGCGGGCAGCGTCCGCGACCGAACGAACCCTGGTGTACTTGCGAATGACGATGTACATGAGGCCACCACGCGTTGCAGTTCCCGTCCCACGCATCAAAGCATACCGGCTCCCGGTCGGACCAGGGCGCTGCTTCCCGAATGGCCGCGCGCCTTTCTCCAGCGAGCCAACCTCGCCCCGCAAGCGGGGGCGAGGTGCCGAGGCTCAGGACCCCTCGAACTTGAACGAGACGTTGAGCTTGGCGCGATAGGACTCGACGTTTCCCTTCTCATCCAGTTGCATATCGAGCTTGACGACCTCTGCAATGCGAAGATCCCGGAGAGTTTTTGCAGCTTGCCCGACCGCATTGGCGGCCGCCTTCTCCCATGAGTCACTGCTGGTACCGATCAGTTCAATGACCTTGTAGACGCTATCAGGCATATCGTCCTCCTGTTCGGTCTGAAGCAGGAAGCAGGTGCTCCCCACCGTTGTGAAATCTAGCATCAGGATGTCGGCGCTGATACGACGCGATACGGTCCCGGACGCCGCCCGGGGGCCCGATAAGGACAAACCGCATTTGGCGGGGATGGCGGCTTTTGGCCCGAAGCAGGCCGTCGCCCGTAGCGGACCATCCCATCAGAGCCGTGATCACCCTCGCCGCGGTCATGGTAGGGTGGTCTTGTTCTTGCTGGCGAGCCAAAAGGTGACAGCCGATGAAGTGTCTTCGGATATACGCAACCCCGGACGGTGAATCTCACTTCGGTGAGGTGGAAATCCCCATGACGGCAAAGCTGACCGTTGCTCCCGGTGCCAAGCCGTTTCAGGTGTCCCAGCGCTATCCCGCGTCAAGCATGGAGGTTACTCAAATTCCTGCCGGTATGCGACAGGTCGATTGGCACACCGTTCCCGCGCGGGTATTGACTGTGAGACTGACTGGCGCGGTCGAATACGAGACGAGCGACGGCGAGGTGCGGCACGTCTCTGCGGGCGAGTTCGTGTTGGTGGAGGACACACACGGAAAGGGCCATCTGTCTCGTCATTCCCCAGACGAGCAAACCGTTCTTTGGATCAGGCTACCCAACGGCCTCGATTTGCCGTCCCCATAGTTTGCAGGGATCGCCATCGCCCACGACGCCGAAAATCTGCAAATGGGCTCATCGCCGACAAGGCGGGCCGCGGCTGTTGTCAGCATCTGCCCCAAAGCGGACGTCAACCGTCGATGCCGGCAAACCCGCTCGATGACCACGGTCGCTATGCCTCTGTTGGTGACGGCTGCAATCCTAAGGGCTCGCGTGGCGCTGAGCGGGAGGCGATGGCAAGACTCGGAATCGCGCCCCATCGTGTCGAATAGAGGCCGTGCCGAAACCGGCGTCGCTTGCGCCAAGATGTAGGATGGGTAGAGCTCTTGCGAAACCCATCGCCCCCGGCACGCCGATGCAGCGCCCGTGTCATTCTTTAGCTCGATGCCGTTGCGAGGATCAGGTTTGATGGGTTTCGCTTCGCTCTACCCATCCTACGAACTACGTCAGTGTCAGCACGCCTTAAAGGTGGGACGGCACCCCTGCCGCCATGAATAGCGGCCGTCACAACGGTTGCACTTCCATAGAAAGCCGTTGTTACACTTGATCCTGGTGATGCAGTAGTTCTTGTATGCTGCAGGCGATTGCGCTGAGGCAGAGGCGATGCTGAGCGCAAGTGCTCCGACACTCATGGTCGCAACCAGGGCGACGAGAGCAAATGGTTTCGCTATCGTAGTCATGGTCGGTCCCTCCCTGGAGGCATGACAATCCCCGCATCAGAGTCGCCCCACGTTGCGATGATAGCAGAATTCACACGAGCAGGCGCTAAGATTGCTGGGTAATTTCGTCGCAACCTTGGGGTGTTTACAAAGGCTACCGGCATAGCGAGTCCGGCGCGATCTGACGGCCAAAGCGGACATCTGGCGATCCATCTCAATTCACGGCTCACGCCATCGTTTTCACGCTCTCGGCTCTAGCGCTTCGGCCGCACCACCCGCGTCAGCATCGGAAAATGCTTGTTGCGGCCTGCGAATGGCGGGAATTGGACGAAGTCCGCGCGCATGCGCTTGATCACGTCGGAGCCGAGCGCGTGCGCGAGGGCTTGCGGGCTGTCGAACACCAGCTTGTTGCGCTGCATGTGCTCGACGCGCTGCGACGGCAGCCGATCGATCCAATCGATCCGGGTGTAGATCTCGATCTGGCGAACATCAGGGAAGGTTCGCATGATCGATGGATGATGCTCGAGATAGTGCAGGTTCCAGGCGTTCATGTCCTCCGCCGGTCCGGGATAGTGCACGAGGTAGCTGCACGGAGTGGTCGTGCCGGCCGGATGTTCGGCGACGTCGACGGCAAACGCGCGTGTCAGCATGACCTGGTGCGTGACGTCCAAGCCGGTGAGGCTCGCTAGTCCGCCCCCCGTCGCGAGACCGGCAAGGATACCGCCGCGATCCATCGCCGCCTCGCAGGCGAACAGGTCGGGAAACCGGAGTTGAAGCGCAAACACCGGGCCGGAGCCATCGGCCTTGTAGGGATGATCGACCGACTGTTCGAGCGGCGTGAACAGCAAGCCCTCGGTCATGTCAGGGATCGATCCGACCAGCTCCGCCACGGCGTCAACCTCGTCGGGATGAATTCGTCGTTCGCCTGCCGGATCGGAGAATGTCATGAAGAGCGAGATCATGCGGGCGTTGCCTCGGTGCCCTCGCCCACGCTCACATGCGCCATCAGCGCGGCGCGAATGTCATCCGGCCACGGGATCGCATGGTGATCCACCAGCGACGTCGCGGCCAGGATCTGGCGCGCGCGCCAGCGCATGCCGTTCGCGCCGGAGACGACATGCTCCAGATGGAGCGACGATCCGCCGACCCGGCTGATATGCAAGTTGAACGTCAGGCGATCGCCGAACATCGACGGCCGGGAAAAGTCGCAGGACAGATGCACCGTGGGTGTCCAGATCTTCCGGACCGTGATCAGCTCCGGCCATGGAAATCCAATTCTCGCCCAGAAGTCTTCGACGACCCCATTGAGGATGTTCAGGTAAGACGGGAAGTACGCGATCCCAGAAGGATCGCAGTCTCCGAATCTGAGCTCGCGATCGAACGAGAACGTCGTCATCAGATCGCGACGACCGGATGCCTGATGACACCGACCCCGTCGACCCCCGCTTCCACCACGTCACCCGGCCACAGCCATTCCTGGGGAGTCCTGCCGGCGCCGACGCCTTCCGGCGTTCCCGTCGCGATGATGTCGCCCGGTTCGAGTGTCATGCCCGACGAAATGTCGGAAATCAAAACCGGGATGTCGAAGATCATGTATTTGGTATTGGAGTCCTGCTTCATGACCCCGTTCTTGGTCAGCCACAGCCGCAGGTCATGCGGGTCGGGAATTTCGTCCGCGGTCACGATGCAGGGGCCGAACGGCGCGTAGGTGTCCATGCCCTTGGAGAAGATCCACTGGCCGGCGCGGCGATTGTCGCGCGCGGAAATGTCGATCATCACCGAATAGCCGAAGACGTGGTCCATCGCCTTGTCGGTCGCGATGCGGGTTGCGGTCTTGCCGATGATGACGGCGAGCTCGACCTCCCAGTCGAGCTGCTGCGTCATCTTCGCATTGTGCTGGATCGCGCCGCCGGGGCCGATCACCGACGTCGGCGGCTTGGAGAACACGACCGGCTGCTTCGGCAGGTCCTTGTCGGTATCCAGGCTCTTGGCGGACTCCGCCACATGCGCACGGTAGTTCAGCCCGATGCCAAAAATGTTCTTGCGGGGCCGCGGGATCGGGGCCTGCAGCTTCACGTCCTCGAGCGGAACGGCGGAGCCGGCCGGCAAGCGTCCATCCGCATCGTCCAGACGCTCCTTCAGCGCCGGCAGCAGCGTCACGCTGTTGTCGATGAACGACAGCATGTCGCTCGGCCATGCAAAGCCATGCGACGCACCGAGGTGCTCGACGTCCACGACCAATCCGTCAACGAGGACCCCGAGGCGGGCACCACTGGAGCCCAAGGTGTAGGTAACAAGGCGCATGCAGCTTTATCCGGCTCTTTCGGTTGAATTCTGTGCGGGGACGTCAGGCGGCAACTGGCTGATGGCCGGCGTTGTCGCCATAGGCCTCTTCCCGGTAGAAGCCGAGACTCTCGATGACGGGCAGATCGTTGAAGCAGAACAGGCAGGCGTCCTCGCTTCCCGAAGCATTGCCGTGCTCGTGCCAGGCCCAGGAGGGAACGCAGAAGATGTCGCGTTCCTGCCACTCGAAACGCTGGCCGGCGATGATCGAATAACCGCGCCCCTTGGCGACCTGGTAAATGAAGCTGCCGGTGTGCCGATGCGACTTCGTCTTCTCGCCCGGCCGCAGCAGCTGCATGCTCGCGCCGATCGTCTGCATCACGTGTCCGCCGGAGATCGGATTGACGTAGTTCATGAGAATGCCGTCATAGGGCGAACCGTCGGTCGCAGCGGCATATTTGCGCAAGGACTCGTAGGTCGGCTCCCACTCGTATTTGAACATCGGGGAATAGCCCTTCGACCATTTCGAATCCGCCGGCCGAAGCCCGGGATTGCCCCAGGTCTTGGTCATGTCGTCCACGGGATAGCCGGATTCTTCCTGTTGCACCTTGGGATGGACCGCAAAAAAATTCGCCTCCAGCGCGTTGACGAGCGGGATGTCCAAACCGTCCTGCCAGATGCACACCGAGCCGTTGGCTTCGACGCCATGCTCGTGCCAGGTTCCGTTCGGCGTGAGCACGAAATCCCGCGCCCCCAGCGTCATCTTGTGCCCATCGACGATGGTGTAGGCGCCCGAACCTTCCATGATAAAGCGCAGGGCTGAAGCCGAGTGCGCGTGCGCGGTTGCGACCTCGCCGGGATGCATCACCTGCAATCCCGAATAGAGCCAGCCGACCGCCGCCGACACATCGCGGCGGCCGGGATTGTTGAGATAGATCACCCGCCGCCCCGCCTTCTCCGGCGAGACCAGCTCGACCGAGCGCAGCACGTGCTCGCGCAGATCGTTGTAGCGCCAGAGCACGGGAACGGAGGCCGATTGCGGCGCCCACGGCTCGATCTTGTTGGCGACCGTCCACAGCGCGCCGGCTTCGTACTTTTCGAGGTCCTTGTAATAGGCCTTGAGCTCGGGGGTGTCCTCGACATTGGCCCGGCCGATCACGTTCTCGCGCATCCTGTCCTCCAAGTCCTGTCTCGTCGCGCCGCTCTATCGACGCGCCCAACCATTATTCCGATCTCAGCGGGATCGGCGTGAAGCCCTGCCCCGCGTCATCGCCCTCACCGTCTGCGAGGCCCAGCGGCGCCAGAGGACGGCGGTTGACCCGCAAATCGAAAATATCGAACCGGTTGTAGTGCCCGACGATGTCATGCATCTGCTTCGGTTGGATGCAGCGGTCGAGATCGATGTCGGCGTACACGATGCCCTCGTCGTCGATCAGGGGATCGCCGACCACGCGGCCATCGGGTCCGATGATGCCGGAGAACGCGCTCGACTTGCGCTGCAGGCGCGCACGCGCGTCGGGGACGACCGTTTCCATCGCCGTGATGATCTCCTCCGACACGGTCGAGCAGGAGACGATCGTAAAAATCTTGCCCTCAAAGGAATGGGCGATCGCGCGCAACTTGATCGCCTCCGCCATGTCGTAGTCGGGGGGCGCGACCGGAAGCGAGATGTAGCTGGCGACATGCACGAGCTCACCCTGACCCAACAGCGCAAAGCGCGCGAGCGTGTTGGTGTTCTCGCCGCAGGCGAGTCCGCCGAGACGCCCGATCTCGGTATCATAGACGCGCAGGCTCGATCCGTCACCGCCGGTCCAGGTCAGCTTCTCCGCCCAGGTCGGCACCAGCTTGCGGTGCTTGCCAAGCACCGCGCCGTCCGGCCCGATGAAAACCAGGGTATTGTAGATCGCGCCCAGCGACACCGGGCTGCGCTCGTTCACGCCGAGCACGACGTGGCAGCCGGTATCGCGCGCGGCCTTCCTGACGACATCGACCTCCGGACCCGGCACCAGCACCGATGCCTTGGCGAGCTTCTCGAACCATGCGCTGCCCGTGACGGGATCGGTGATCCAGTTCCAGTAGGGATAGCCGGGAACGAACACTTCGGGGAACGCGACGAGCTTCGCGCCATTCGCTGCGGCTTCACGGACCAGTGAAGCCGCCTTGTCGGCTGTCGCGCCCGGGTTGAGATAGACAGGTGAAGCCTGGACGGCGGCGGCTCTAAAGCGAGGCAGCTTCAGCATTGGCCCTACCCTGTCGCTGGCTCATGACCGCCTTGCCGGAGCAGAGGTCCGCAAGCGTGATAGCATGGGGCGGCGTTGACTTACTTCACATGTAAACGTATGCTATCGCATATTTCTGGAGGGTGCAATGGCTGAACGGTCTTTTGCTCGCGAAGTCGAGGATCTCCGGCTCGGCGATGGCGATACGTTCCGCGGCGAAGGCATCCTCGCCATCACCAAGGCGCTGCTGCAATCCGGCGTCGCCTATGTCGGCGGCTACCAGGGCTCGCCGATCTCGCACCTGATGGACGTGCTCGCCGACGCCAAGGACGTGCTCGACGATCTCGGCGTCGTGTTCCAGAGCTCCGCCAACGAAGCGGCCGCGGCGGCGATGCTGTCGGCCTCGGTGATGTATCCCCTGCGCGGCGCGGTGGCGTGGAAGTCGACGGTCGGCACCAACGTCGCCTCCGACGCGCTCGCCAACCTCGCCTCGGGCGGCGTCACCGGCGGCACCATGATCATCGTCGGCGAGGACTATGGCGAAGGCTCCTCCATCATGCAGGAGCGGACGCACGCCTTCGCGATGAAATCGCAGATGTGGCTGCTCGATCCCCGCCCCGATCATGAATGCATCGTCAATCTGATCGAGAAGGGTTTTGAGCTCTCCGAATTCTCGAACACGCCCGTGATGCTCGAGGTCCGCGTCCGCGCCTGTCACATGCACGGCAGCTTCGCCTGCAAGGACAACGTCAAGCCGGCGCACACCATCAAGGACGCGCTCAACAACCCCAGGCGCGACGTCAACCGCATCGTGCTGCCGCCTGCGGCCTATGAGCATGAGCAGGAGAAGATCAAGACGCGGATGCCCGCGGCGATCGGCTTCATCCGGGACCACAAGCTGAACGAATGGATGGGGCCGAAGCAGGGCAAGGTCGGCATCATCATGCAGGGCGGCATGTACAACAACGTGATCCGCGCGCTGCAATATCTCGGGCTGTCGGATGCCTACGGCAACACACAGGTTCCGCTCTACGTCATGAACGTCACCTACCCCGTGATCGACACCGAGGTCGCGGAGTTCTGCGTCGACAAGGACGCCGTCCTGATCGTCGAGGAAGGCCAGCCGGAATATCTGGAGCAGGCGATCAACACCGTGCTGCGCCGCAGGGACATCCAGGCGCGCATCCATGGCAAGGACGTGTTGCCGATGGGCGGCGACTACACCGCGCAGGTTCTGCTCGGCGGCGTCAGGGACTTCCTGGAGAAGACCGAGCCGCGGCTGCTCGGCAACCGGCCGCCGGCGCCGGACGCCGTTCCCGTGCTCAATCACCCCGCGGTCGAGAAGCTGAAGCAGGTTGTGCCGGCACGCCCGCCCGGGCTCTGCACCGGCTGCCCGGAGCGGCCGATCTTCGCCGCCATGAAGCTCGTCGAGGAAGAGCTCGGCCAGCATCATGTCTCGGCCGACATCGGCTGCCATCTGTTCTCGATCCTGCCGCCCTTCAATATCGGCGCGACCACCATGGGCTTCGGCCTCGGCCCGGCCTCGACCTCGGCCTTCAACGTCAAGGCCGACAAACGCTCGATCGCGGTGATGGGCGACGGCGGCTTCTGGCACAACGGACTGACCAGCGGCATCGGCAATGCCGTGTTCAACAAGCACGACGGCGTGTTCGTCATCGTCGACAATTTCTACACGTCGGCGACCGGCGGTCAGGACATCCTGTCGTCGCGCGCGACCAACAAGCGGCGAGACACCAACAATTCGATCGTCAAGGCCGTGAAGGGCATCGGCGGCCAGTGGGTGCGCCAGCTCGACCGCACCTATGACGTCGGCAAGATGCGCGACACGCTGAAGGAAGCGCTGACGACCAAGGAGGAAGGCCCCAAGGTCATCGTCGCGTCCTCCGAGTGCATGCTGAACAAGCAGCGCCGCGTGAAGCCGCAGATCAACCAGGCCATCAAGGACGGGTTGCGCACCGTCAAGGAGCGCTTCGGTGTCGACGAGGACGTCTGCACCGGCGACCATGCCTGCATCCGGCTCTCGGGCTGCCCGTCGCTTTCGGTGAAGCAGCTTGACGATCCCTTGCGCGACGATCCGGTTGCGGCGATCGACAATTCCTGCGTCGGTTGCGGCAATTGCGGCGAGGTCTCCGAGGCCGCCGTGCTCTGCCCCTCGTTCTATCGCGCGGACGTCATTCACAATCCGACCGGCTGGGACAGGTTCAAATCCAAGGTCGCGATGGCCGTGATCGGCTGGTTGCAACGGCGGCGTGATCGCCGGCGTCCGGCGCTCGAGGCATTGGCATGAGAGACGAGACGGTCCGGCTGGCCCTCCCCGCCGCCGGCGAGGCAACCGAGCGGCCGATCTCGATTGCGATCGTCGCGATGGGTGGCCAGGGTGGCGGCGTGCTGACCGACTGGATCGTTCAGTTGGCCGAGAACCATGGCTGGGTCGCGCAATCGACCTCGGTGCCCGGCGTAGCGCAGCGCACCGGCGCCACGATCTACTATATCGAGGCGATGCCGCCGCTCGACGGCCGCAAGCCGATCCTGTCGTTGATGCCGACGCCCGGCGACGTCGACGTGGTGATGGCGGCGGAGTTCATGGAGGCCGGCCGATCGATCCTGCGCGGCCTCGTGACGCCGGATCGCACCACGTTGATCGCATCCAACCACCGGTCGTTTGCGATCGGCGAGAAGATTGCACCGGGCAACGGCATCGCCGACGGCGCCGCCGTCACTGGCGCCATCGGGGTTGCCGCCAAGACCGAGATCATCTTCGATCTGAACGCGCTGGCGATCGCGCATGGCAGCGTCATCTCGGCCGCGATGTTCGGTGCGCTCGCGGCGGCCGCTGTGCTGCCGTTCAGCCGCGACAGCTATCTCGACGTCATCCGTGCCGGCGGCAGAGGTGCGAAGGCCAGCGTCGAGACGTTTGAGGCCGCCTTTGACCGGGTCAAGACCGGCGCACCCGAGGTCGCGGCACCAGCGCCATCAAAGCAGGCCGATCACGTCCCCTCTCCCGCAACGCCCGATCCAGATCTTGCCGGGCTGATCGCAAGACTGAAGCAGGAGCTGCCCGAGCCTGCGCTCACCATGGCGCGCGTTGGCTTGAGGAAGGTCGTCGACTTCCAGGACGTCGCCTATGGCGCCGAGTATCTCGACATTCTCAAGACGTTGCACGCGGCCGACCGAAGCGCCGGCGGTGGTGCGCACGCCTATGCCTTCACGGAGACCGCGGCAAAGTACCTCGCCAACGCCATGAGCTATGACGACGTCATCCGCGTGGCCGACCTGAAGACGCGCGCTGGTCGCCGCGCGCGCATCGAGAGCGAGCTCGAGATGTCCGAGGGACAGGTGCTCCAGACCACCGAGTTCATGCATCCGCGCATGGAGGAGGTCATGGGCGTGCTGCCCGCGGGCTTCAGCCGCTGGCTCGGCGCGCGGCCGCGCCTGCTCGGCTGGCTCGATCGCCGCGTCAACCGGGGACGCCGGGTGCGGACTTACTCGCTGCCCTGGTTCCTGACGCTCTACGTCGTGGCCGGACTACGCGGCCTGCGACGCCGCTCGCTGCGTCACGCCGTCGAGACCGCGCATCGGGACGGATGGCTCAAGGCGGCAACCGATGCGGTCGCCGCCAACTACCAGCTCGGTGTCGAGATCCTGCAATGCCGACGCCTCGTGAAAGGCTATTCCGATACCCACAGCCGCGGGCTGTCGAAATTCGACAGGACGCTGGCGGCGATCAAGCTGGTCGAACGACGCGAGGATGCCGCCGATTGGGCACGCCGCCTGCGCGAGGCCGCGCTGAAGGACAGCGCCGGCAAGGAGCTCGACGGCGTGATCCAGACCATCAAGACTTTTGCATGATTCCATCGGAGGGGAACGCGGGAGTGGATTGCCGTTCGCCCCCCAAGACGTCAGGATCAGGCGACTTGACTACGATTCTCAAATTGTTAATCGGAGCGAAAGACCCGCGATAATCCCTCCAATCGACGAGACATCTTGTACTCGATGGTCATGCAATGCCGGCAGCACTCAAAGAGAACATTGTTCCCGTCCCTGGGCAGATCGAAACCCGGCTCTGGCTTCAATTGCTGTCGCTGCATGGCGAGCTGTTCGCGTCGCTGAATTCGATGCTGAACGCCGAGTTCGGCGTGTCGCTCGCAAAATTCGACGTGCTGGCCCAGCTCGATCGCTACAGCGATGGCCTCGCGCTCGGGCAGCTGTCGCAAAATCTAAAAGTCACCGGCGGCAACGTCTCGGGGCTGGTGCAGCGTCTTCTCGCCGACAACCTCATCAGCAGGGAAATGTCGAGCGAGGACCGGCGCTCCTTCATCGTGCGCCTGACGCCGAAGGGCGAGGCGTTGTTCAGGAAGGCAGCCGACGTCCACAAGAAGCATCTCGGCAAACGGCTCGAGAATGTTTCGGCCCGGGAGCTGGACGGTGCGCTGTCCGTACTGAAATCCCTTTCTTCAAAACTTCATACCGAGAGCAAGAAGCAAAGTCGCAAGAGATAATGGCCAGAGAATCCAAGAGCAGATGGAAGTCGGGTCCGCCGAGGACGCGGGACCAGCTGCAAACCTACATCCCGTATCTGTTCAACCGGCTCGCCAATCGCTGGAATCTCGATCAGAACCGCGACCTGAGCGACCACGGCATCAACAATGTCGTGTTCCGGACGCTATCGGTCCTGTTCATCTACAAGACCCTCACCGTCAACGAGGTCGCCGTTCTCGCGGTAACCGAGCAGTCGACGGCGAGCCGCATGGTCGAGTCCATGGTGTCATCGGGCCTCGTCAAGCGCGAGATCGCAGAGGAAGACCAGCGCCGCCGCGTCGTGGGTCTGACCCCGGACGGCGAGGCGCTGCTGCGCAAGATCTGGCCGATCATGGCGAGCAACTACGACAAGCTGATCGAAGGCATCGAGCCCGACGACATCGAGGTCTGCGCGCGCGTGCTGGCCAAGATGGTCGAGAACATCCGCCAGAACCAGATCTGATCTTGTTTATTGGAGCATGATCTTTTCGGAAAACCGCTTCACACTTTGCGCTAACGCGGCCCTCCGGGTCCGGATCATGCTCTACGGGCCAAGGCCGACGAGGCTGGTGCCGCCGCAGACATAGAGCACCTGGCCGGTGACGAAGTCCGAGCGCTCGTCGAGGAAGAAACTGATGGCGTGCGCGACATCCTCGCGCGAGCCGAGCCGCCCGACCGGCACGTTGCGCGCCATCCGCTCCTGCTGCTCGGAGCCCTTGGGAATGATGCCCCAGAAATTGTCGGTCAGGATCGGCCCTGGCGCGACAACATTCACGGTGATGCCGCTCGCGGCGAGCTCCAGCGCCCAGGTGCGCGCCATGCCGTGCACGCCGGCCTTGGTCGCCGAATAGGCCGACCGCGTCGCTGCGCCCATCGCGGCCCGCGAGCTGACGAACACGATGCGGCCGAAGCGGCGCGCACGCATCCCCTCCAGCGCCGCCTGGGTCAGCAGCATCGGCGCGCCCAGATGCAGTTGCGCCAGCATCAAAATGTCTTCCGGCTTAGCATCGGGCAGCAGGTTCGGCAGGATCACGCCGGCATTGTGCACGAGGCGATCAACGGCGTGATCGCGGCAGATCTCCTGCGCGATCGCGCGCGTCTCCTCGATATCGGAGAGATCAGCGCGATAGGCCGCGAGCAGATCATGCGTCCAGTCCGGCTTCTCCAGCCCGACCGAGACCACGCGCTGCCCGCTCTCGACGAGCTTTTTCGCCAGCGCCTCGCCGATCCCCGAATTGCCGCCGGTGATGAGTGTGGTGCGGATCTCGCTCATGATCAAACCTGTCGCCGCTTGAGGTCGCGAAGGTCGAAGAACGCACCGTCGCGCATCAGCCTGGCGACGAAATCCTTCAGGCCGCCGCGCTGAATCTTCTCGGTCGCGGTCAACGGCAGGCTGTCGACGAAACAGATCCAGCCCGGCGCCTTGTAATAGGCCATCTGCTCCAGACTCCAGCGCACGATCTCCTCGGCGAGCGCGCGGTCCGCACCGGCCTCCTCGGCGATGATGACCGCCGCAACCTCGTCGCCGCGCACCTGATCGGGCGTCGCGGCAACCGCAGCCTGCCGGATCGCGGGATGGCGATTGAGGACGGACTCGACCTCGACTGCGGCAATGTTCTCGCCGGAACGGCGGATCACGTTCTTCTTGCGGTCGACGAAATGGAGGTCGCCGTCCGCATCGCGCGACACGATATCGCCGGTGTGCAGCCACCCGCCGTCCCACGCCTCGGCGGTGGCGGCCTCGTTCTTCAGGTACTCGCGGAAGAAACCGTAACGCGGGTCCGCACCTGCCCGCCGCACCAGGAGCTCGCCCGGCGTCCCGACCGGCGCGTCGTTGCCGCTGTCGCCGACGATACGAACGTCGACCTCGGGGGCCGGGCGTCCGAAACAGCTCGTGCCGATCTTGCGCGGCTCGACATTGGCGGCGATGACGCCGCCGCTTCCCGTCTCGGTCATCGCCCAGGCCTCCAGCAGCGGAAAGCCGAAGCGCTCCTCGAACGGCGCATGCAGAAGCTTGTCGACGCCGGCGCCGAAGCCGAAGCGTACGCTGTGCGCGCGGTCCTGCTCCGATGGCGGTGCACTCATCAGCATCGAGGGCATCACGCCGAGATAGTGCAGACAGGTCGCGCGGCTGTCGCGGACGGACGCCCACCAGGTACGCGGATGGAAGCGATCGAGCATGGTGAGGCTGCCGCCGACGGATAACATCGCCATCAGCGACACCGCCATCGCGTTCATGTGAAACAGCGGCAGCGGCGTGATCATGCGCTCACAGTCCGGCTTGAGATCGATCAGCCCGCCGACATCGCGATACCAGTTTCCGGAATGCAGGAAATATGTGTTGGTGAGCACGCAGCCCTTGGGCTGTCCCGTGGTTCCAGACGTATAAAGCAGCGCGCATTCGCTCGCGTCGCTTCCGGCGGTCGAAGGCCGCGCATCTCCGAAAGGTACGGGAACGTCGTCCTGATCGGTCACGACCGGGATCGGCCGGCCGGCCTGGCGCGCCGCGGTCTCGACCTCGTCGCGCCGCTCGGCGAGGACGAACGCCGCATTCATCTCGGAATGCGCAATGATGTATTCGAGCTCGCTGATCCGCAAATCGGGATTGATCGGTACGACGGACACGCCGAGCCCGTTCAGCGCGAACCACAGCTCGACGAACGCCGGCCTGTTCTGGAGCAGCAGCCCGACCCTCTGGCCTTCGCCATAGCCCCGGCTTGCAAAAGCCGAGCGCCAGCGCTCGACCCGGTCGAGCATGGCGCGGTAGGAAATCTCGCCTGCCGCGATGCCATAGATATCGGCGGTCTCCGGCAGCACGTTGAGGAAGCCTGCCTCCTCCCGGCGAAGGGCGGTCTCGCGAAAGCGGGCGTAGACTGTGGTCGCAGCGGTCAAGGCGTACTCACATGAAAAGCTGGATGTTGCCGAACGGCGCGTCGAAATTGACGAGATCGACCCGCTTGAGCTTGATCTTCAGGGCATCGCCGACCTCTACGAATTCGTGCGACGCCCATCCCGAATAGCGCTCCAGCAGATCACCGCGGGTCTCGGTATAGATATAGGACGTCCGCGCCTTGTAGACGCCCGCAGCCGGGTCGCACGCCACGATCCGCGGTGCCTGGAGAAGATGATGGCAACGGCTCTTCGGCTTCTGGCTGAAGGTCCGCTCGCCGGCGAGCCGCTCGACCCGCACCTTCAAGAGCAGCAGATCCTCGTACATCAACGAGGGCTGGAGCACCGGATCCTGCTGCTGCCATTCGAGCGGCATCCAGTAGCGCCCTTCGGGGTGAAACAGATCGAGCCAGGCCTGCCATTGCATCGTGTCGAGCAGCTCGGCTTCCAGATAGATCAAGTCCGTGATGGCCTTCTCGTCGATCATTCCGCGGCCTCGACACGCTTGTCCATGTCCATGGTCATGAATTTCGACCAGGCGTGGAACTGGTTTCGCATCTGTCGCTCGGACGTGCCGTTGATCACGGCCGTGACGTCCTGCTCTTCATGGTTCTCGTAAAGGCGCCGCAGATTGACCCATTGATTGCCGTTGGACTTCAGTCCTTCCTGCGCCCGCTCGTACATTTCGAGATCATCGTGTCCGACGATCGAGGTCGGCGCATTGATGAAGCGGTTGTACATCAGCGCCCGCTCGTAGAGCTTGTCCGGCGCGCCGACCAGGCGATAGACCCAGCTCTCGACCAGCGTCCTGTCGACCGCGATCGGGATGAAATTGCGCAGGATCTGCACGGCGCCCTTGACCATGATGTTCGGGAAATACACGGTGTTGTGCCTGACCTCGCCGAGGATCTCGTGCGCCCGCTCCTCGCCATAGGCCGCGACCATCTGGCCGAGATAGCCTTCGATGTCCGAATAGTTGGAATGGATGGAGTTGGCGACGCCGGTATGGCCATGGCCGTTCGGCCAGATCCTGATGCCGCTCTGCTCGTAGAACTCGTACGGGCTCATGAAGGGACCATAGAGCTGCACCGCCATCGGTGTCTCCGTGGAATCGCCCTGCTCGCGCTTCCAGACCTTGACCGCGGTGCCGGCCGAGCTCTCATGCGCCACCATCGGATGGCAGGTGTCGGTCTGGTTCTCGACCAGCATCTTCCAATTGCAGGTGTGCATGTAGCGGATCGGCGTCGCCTGGACTGCGAGCTTCCCCTCCGGCGAGCGGTCGACCATGTTGTCGATGGTCGAAAGGCTCTCGCCGAAATAATCCTCGAAGGACACGCCGTCATCGCTCAGGCGGGCGAAGATGAAATCGCGATAGATCACGACGTTCCTGACCTTCGACAATCCCTCATTCGCTTGCGTGTCGCCAAAGCCGGTGCCCTCGTAGCCCTTTTTCAGAGGGATCGCGAGCAGC
This sequence comes from Bradyrhizobium sp. MI1.7, assembly GCF_055811795.1. Lineage (NCBI taxonomy): Bacteria > Pseudomonadati > Pseudomonadota > Alphaproteobacteria > Hyphomicrobiales > Nitrobacteraceae > Bradyrhizobium > Bradyrhizobium sp. MI1.7. Next base: position 126,897 of record NZ_JBVVPO010000017.1, on the reverse strand, counting down.
GAGCCGTCGGTCTTGAACGACCAGGCGTGATAGGGGCAGCGGAAGAACTTTCCGGTGTTGCCGCAGGGCTCGGAGGCGATCTTCACGCCCTTGTGCGGACAGCGGTTGTAAAAGACGTGGATGGAGCCGTCGGTGTGGCGGCTCGCCAGCACCGGCTGACGGCCGATATTGGCGGTAATGAAATCGCCGGGCTTTCCCAACTGGCTCGCGTGCCCGACATAGATCCAGCTGTTCGGGAACAGGTGCTCCATCTCGAGCTCGAAGATCTCGGGGTCGACATAGACGTCGCGGTGCACCTCGGCCTCGCGCACCAGCGCCGCGATCGCGTCGGCGTTCTGTCCGTATTTCGCCATGACGTCCCTCGCCTCCCCTAGAGATCCAGCACCAAACGTTCCGACTTCGCGCGTGACACGCAGATCTGCATGACCTTGTTGGACGCCCTCTCGTCGTCGCTGAGGATGATGTCGCGATGGTCGGGTACCCCTTCGATCACGCCGCACTGGCAGATGCCGCAATCGCCGCGCTGGCAGTCGTAGAGCACGTCGAGACCAGCGGCCTCCAGCGCCTGGATGATGGTCTGACCGGCCGCGACGCTGACGACCTGCCCGGTCGATTTGAGCTCGACCTCGAACGGCAAGTCGGCCGAGGACGATTGCTCGGCCTTGAAGAGCTCGTAGTGGATGCGGTCTGCCGGAATGTCCCTGCCGAGCGCAGCCGCCTTCACCGCTTCAATCATGCCGGCCGGACCGCAGGCGTAAATGTGGGCGTTTGCGGCGGCAGCGCCGAGCGCCGCTGCAATGTCCAGGCGGGACTCGTCGCTGTCGTAGTGGATGGACAGGCCCTTGGCGCATATCTCCTGCAGGTGCGGCAGGAACGCGAGCAGGCCTTGCGTGCGGCCCGCATAGTGCAAGCGATACGGGCTTCCTCGGGCCGCGAGATTCGCCGCCATCGACAGGATCGGCGTGACACCGATGCCGCCGGCGAACAGCAGCGCGGGCGCCGCTCCCTCATGCAGATGAAAATTGTTGACCGGCGCCGTTGCCTTCACGACATCGCCGATCTTCAGCGCGTGCATGAACTGCGAGCCACCGGTCGAAGCCTCCTCGCGCAGCACCCCAAGCGCCAGCATACCTTCGGGAAGGCCCGGCAAAGCCATCAGCGAGTACGGCCGGTCGCCTCCATTCGGGAGCGCCACGCGGATATGGGCGCCCGCCTGCCATCGCGGCGCGACACCGTCCTCCACGCCAAACACAAGGCTCCGTATGAACGGCGTCTCCGCGGCATACGATCTGACCTTGAGCTTGAGCGGATGCGTGTCCATTCAGGCATCTCACGAATTATATGAATTTGCATATTTTTAGACATGTAATAATTAGCTGTCAATCGCCGGCGCGGGCTCAGGCTCGGATTGCAGTCCCAGGCACGTCTCGTTGGTGCAGGACGGCTGGCACGGCCCCTCTGAGGTTGCCCACGCCTCAGCAGATCACTCCGAAGAACGGCCGGCCGTGCTTTCAATGGACTTTGCTGCCCGTGCACACGCCGCCTTTGAGCGCCCGCCCCGATCCATGATGGGCCGTGGGAAGACTTCAACTCAAGCCGCTCATTTTACTGAGGTATTTTATCGTAAACGATCCACCGACGCCGCGTTGAGTGCCCTGGACCGCGCAAGATGACAGCAATCGCGCTGCAACCACAGCAATCGCTCTGGAGCGGGAAAGCAGCCCCACCGCTAAGGGTTGGGGTAGCAAATCCAAGACCAAGCCATGTCCCTGTTCCCGAGCGGCACCGCCACCCCCGCCTCCATTGTCGAGGCTCAGAAAGCCGTTCTGGGCAATCCACCCAACGCACGCGCGAGCTTTGCCAAGGGCCGCTGCGTCCGGGGGACCTACATCCCTTCGGATCGGGCCGACGAGGTCACGAAGTCGCGCAGCTTCACAAGACCATCGCGCGTGCTGGCGCGCTTCTCGGTGGACGGCGGTCCTCGCGAATCCGAGACCAGGGATCTCACGCTGCGCGGCTTCAGCTTCAGGCTCGGCAACGACGAGCACCGCTCCGACATCCTCACACAGAGCGCTCCGGTTCATTATGCGAGGACGCTCGATCAAATGCTGGCATTCCTCACCTCGCGCATGCCCGGTCGCGACGGCAGGCCGGACCTGGAGAGGATCAAGGCCTTCTCCACCGCCAATCCCGAAACGCTGCGTCAGGCGAACTACATCGCCGCGCATCCGCCTCCCCCGAGCTTTGCCAGCACGACCTACTGGGCCGTCCACGCCTTCCCCGCAACGAATTCGAGGGGCGAGACGCAGTTCATCAAATTCAAGGTCGTCCCGGTCGGTAGCGAGCTTGCCGCGATCAGGGGTAAGGCCAAGACGACGTCCGCCGACGTCCTGCACGACGATCTCAAAGGAAGGATCGCGACGCGCGATATCCGGTTCAGCCTGATGGCGCTGCTCGGTCGTCCCGATGACCCGACGCAGGACGTCACGATCCGGTGGCCGGATGAGGACAGCCGGGAAGCCGTACGGCTCGGAACGATCGTGATCACCGCGATCGAAGCGGACGAGACGTGCGATACTTCCGGCTTCGATCCGGCAAATCTTGCGGAGGGCATCGGTTATCCGCCGGATGAGATCTTCGTGGCGCGACGCGCCGCCTACGCCAATTCACTGGCGCAGCGCCGCTGATCGGACGATCACGTCTCGCTGTCCCTGATGCCAAGCGCTTCGCGGCGCCATGCCGCCGGGCTGACGCCCACCTGCGCCGAGAACACCTTCGTCAAATGGCTTTGATTGGCGAACCCGACCGAGATCGCAATCTCGGACAGCGGCACGTCGCGCAGGGTCATCAACTGCTTTGCCGCCTTCACACGCTGGCGGAGCAGCCACTGATGAGGCGGGAGGCCGGTCGAGATTCGAAACGCGCGGGAAAAATGGCTAACCGAGAGACCAAACTCGGCCGCGATCTGTTGCAGTGAAAGCGTCCCGCCGAGATCCGAGTCGAGCCTTTCGCAGGCTCGCCTCACCTGCCATGGGGAAAGACCGCCCCGGGCCGCATCCGCGACGCGCTGCCATCCGCCATAGGTCTGGGCAATGTGGGCCGTGAACGCGAGCATCATGTGGTCGATGAAGAGCTGGTTGGCCTCTGCCGGACGACGCAGTCCTTCCAACATCAGGGCGCCGACATGGCGCATGATCTCGTCGTCATGGCCGAAACCATACCGGCACGCGAGGTCGCCAATGGGCGGCGTGCGGGCTTCTCGCGCGATTCCGTCGAGCATCAGACGGGGAAGATAGAAATGGACGGAATGGAACGGCTTGTCGATGACGAAGCGCGGATCGTGCCGGAGATCGTACAGATAGGTCGTACCGGCTCTGACATCCGTCTTCGTAAAGCACTTGCCGTGCTCCCAGAGCTCGCAGTCAGGATAATCCTGCAGCTTCAGGCTGACGAGATAGGCGTCGTCGGCAAGCGAGCCGGAAAGACCCTCTACCGGCTCACTGTTCAGGGTTTCGGTGACCGCAACGTCGACGCCTCGCCGCGACCGCGTGATCAGCGAAGGCGGTGCATCCGCCAGGCTCAACTGCCGCTTGACCCTCTGTCCGAAGGTGCCAGCCAGTGCCATTCGATCGACCCATCCGTGGAATTCTGACCAGGCAACCCATCTGACTGCCGTCGCCCTGGAGGTCGGTAGCATTATCCGCTTCGGAGTACGGCGGTCCAGTCGCGTTGCGGCGTGATTTGCGATTGCGACGGGGCGCCGCGGCCGATTGTGGCAAAGCCATTTTCAGAAGCGATTTCAATATCTAATGCGTAAATCATGAGCTTGATTCTCCGCAGTCGTCCAGGGATCGCCGATCACAAGATCTCGCGTCCGAGCGCTTTGAGCAGAATCAGGACAAGCACCGCGGTTTCAGGAAAGACCCCGTAGTCCCACGTGCCTAGAAAACCACACCGAGCGCTCGCCGCGCGCTGCGGCACCCGTACGGGTGCAAAAGAAGCGATGGCTTCACGCCGGGCGCGCAAATCGCGCTCAGCCGCGAGTGCAAGGCCCCTGAGACGAGCACGTCCAATGAGCAAACCGATCTCGCACAATTCTGCGCGTGAAAATCCTCCGGCCGCATCCGAGCCAAGCCAAGGCCAGTCGTCGTCGACCGGGCGGCGTGCCGCTGATGCCGAGATGGCGCGTGTGCTCCACACCGAACCATTTCGCGTGGCATTGGACTCCTCCGGTGCCGGGATCGCCCACTGGAAACACGAACCCTTGCACGACGTCGTCGAGCCCATGAGCCACCACGTCATCATGGCCTACAACGGCGCGATGCAGCACATGGAGCGGCGGTCAGGACGGTCCGTTGCGATTGGAACGTTTCGCCGCGGGGTCGTGATCATCATTCCCGAAGGATCGAGCTCCCGATGGGATATTCCGAAGCCTGTCGACGTCGTTCAGCTCTATCTTCCTCACGCAACGCTGAAACGCGTCGCCGACGAAGCCGCGAGCGGCACATCGAGCGATCTCCTGGAGCGAACGGCGCATCCTGATCCCATCACGTCCCGATTGATCCTGAGCGCGGTCAACACGCTGGAGGGCAATGGGGCCCTGGACACGCTGTTCAGGCATCAGTTGATCGACCTCTTGTCGATGCGTCTCCTGGCTGCCCATACCGGCTCGCAAGCCACATTCCAGCCGACCATCGGTGGGCTTTCGCCCAAGGTGCTGGCCCGTGCCATCGAACGCTTGCGCTCGGACAGCGATACCGACGTCTCCCTCGATGCCCTCGCCTCCGATGCCGGCCTGTCGCGTTTCCACTTCTGCCGCGCATTCAAGGAAAGCACCGGGCTCTCGCCTCACGCCTGGCTGCGCCAATACCGGCTCGAGCAAGCCATGAACCTGCTCCGCGATACCGACGCATCGATCGCCCTGGTTGCGGCAGAGCTTGGTTATGCCTCGCAAACGGCCTTCGCCGCGGCGTTCAAGCGATTGAACGGCGAAACGCCGAGCGATTGGCGACGACGCGTGCGTTAGTAGCAATCGCTCCGCCGGTCCCGAAGTGCCTTCCGAACGCGAGACTAACTCCATGGACAAGCCAATCCTGCACGATCCTTTGGGGGCTCTGCTTGCCGCACCCGGTGCGCGCCACAGCGACTCGCCGAACGTCGAGCGGCGGCCTGCCGATGTGGAGATGGCGCGCATCCTGAAGACCGCGCCGCTCCAGATGGCTTCGGACCCCTCCAATGGCGGCATCGCGCATTGGAAGCACGGCGCTCTGCACGACGTCGTCGAGCCCATGACCGACCACGTCATCATGACGTACCCCACAGGCGTTCAGCGCCTGGAGCGACGCGCCGGAAAATCGGTTGCAATCGGAACGGCCCGCTCCGGAGTCGTGACGATCATTCCGGCTGGTTCGAGCGCCAGATGGGATATTCCCGGTCCTGTCGATGTCGTCCAGCTGTATCTTCCGCACGCAACGCTCGAACGCGTCGCCCGCGAAGCCGACGCGCCCATTCCCCGTGATCTTCTGGAGCGAACCGGGCATCTCGACCCTGTCACATCCGGACTGCTGATGAGCGGGGCGGATGTGTTGGAGGGCAACGCGGTTCTGGATGCACTCTTCAGGCAGCGACTGACCGATATCATCGCCACGCGCATCCTGGCCGCGCACATCGGCGAGCCGACCGCCATCGAGCCGATCATAGGCGGGCTGGCTCCCCAAGCTCTGCGACGCGCGATCGAACGCTTGCGTTCGGACAGCGATTCCGACGTCTCTCTTGCGGCGCTCGCTTCGGACGCCGGCCTGTCGCGCTTCCACTTCTGTCGTGCTTTCAAGGAAAGCACCGGTCTTTCGCCGCATAGCTGGCTGCGCCAGCACCGGCTCGAGCAGGCCATGAACACGCTGCGCGACACCGAAATCCCAATCGCCACGGTGGCGGCTGAGCTTGGCTATGCCTCTCAAACCGCCTTTGCCGCCGCATTCAGGCGATTGACGGGAGAAACGCCGAGCGATTGGCGACGTCGCATGCGCTAAGCAGCAATCACTCTGCAGGCAGAGCAATCGCTCTGGCGCAACTGCAGGTCCGCTCCGCTAAATGATCAGGGTGCCCTCGATCCAATAGACGGAGACGAACAATGACCTGGAAGAACTTCGTTAGTCCGGTCAAACTCGTGCCGCGACGAAGGATGGCCGCAAGTGCCATCATGTACGGACTTTCATTGGCCGTTCGCTTCACCTCGGCAACCGGCGAGGAAGTGGAAATACCGGCGCAGTCCATACACAACGCAAGTTCGGTGATGTCCATCTTCGACAGGGATGGCGGCCAGCTTCCGTACGCCGACTGGCGTCCGAACGCCATTGAGCCAATTTTCTTTCGTCACCGCCGGCCGCCGCCGATGGCTTCGATGCCAGGCTGCCCCTCTCCCTGAGAATTCGCGATCTCACTTCACGTCTTCGCGTCATCGGTCTCGACGATCCGCCACGAGAGTGGCGGCGGCGATGACGCGCCCATGCCCGAAAAGCTCAACCACAGGAGATCATCAAATGCGACTCGTCATTATCGGCGCCGGCTTTGCCGGCATGTACGCCGCACTTTCCGCCGCGCGCCTGCGGGACATTCAGGGCGCTTCGCCCGAACAACTCGAGATCGCGCTGGTTGCACCGGAGCCGACGCTCGTGGTCCGGCCCCGCCTCTACGAAAGCAAGCCGGAAACCCTGACGGCACCTCTGCAAGACGTGTTGAAGGCCATCGACGTCGTCTACGTGCGAGGCAGCGCCGGGACCATTGATACCAAGTCTCGTGTGATCGAGCTCGTCACGGCCAAAGGCACGAAGCAGCCTCTCTCCTACGATCGGCTGGTCGTTGCCACCGGCAGCCGGCTTTTCCGACCGAACATCCCCGGCATCGTCGAACACGCTTTCAGCGTCGACAAGCTCGACGATGCGATTGCGCTGGAGCGGCATCTCCATGATCTGGCCGATCGGCCTGCAAGGAACGGACGCGATACGGTCGTCGTGGCCGGCGGCGGATTCACCGGTATCGAGACGGCGACGGAGATGCCGGCGCGGCTGCGCGCGGTCCTCGGCAAGAACGCCAAGGCACGCGTCGTCATCGTCGATCGCAACAGCACGATCGCTCACGATATGGGCGCAGATTCCCGCCCCGTCATTGAGGATGCGCTGCGCAAGCTTGGCGTGGAGACCCGCCTCGGCACCGGCGTCGCGTCGCTCGACAAGTCTGGCGTCACGCTTTCCAGCGGCGAACACATCGAAGCGGAGACCGTGATCTGGGCTGCCGGCATGCGCGCCGCTCCTCTGACCGCGCAGATCCCGGCCGAGCGCGACAATCTGGGCCGCCTCCTTGTCGACCGCGACTTGCGCGTGCCTGGTGTAGCCGGCGTCTTTGCCACCGGCGATGCGGCCAAAGCAGCGTGTGATGACGTCGGCAACCACGCGTTGATGTCGTGCCAGCATGCCACGCGAATGGGCGCGTTTGCCGGCAACAATGCCGCTGCCGAACTTTTAGGTGTCGCGACCAGGCCTTATCACCAGAAGGCCTACGCCACATGCCTCGATCTGGGAGAAGCCGGCGCCATCTTCACGCGAGGCTGGGATCGGAAGCTCGAGCTCGTCGGCGACGAGGCGAAGCGGACCAAGCAGCAGATCAATACGGTCTGGATCTATCCGCCCCGACCGGAACGTGCGGCCGCGCTGGCCTCGGCCGATCCGGAGCACGTCGGCGAAGTCTAGCTGCCTCGCGCGAAACCGGGCCGCGCCGACCGTGCGCGGGCCCGGCCCGATCACCCCATACCAACCGGAGCCAACCATGATGAAACACGAGACCGTGCGCGCGAGCGCGTTCGCCATGCCGCTGACCAGCCCGGCTTTCCCGCCCGGCCCCTATCGCTTCATCAATCGCGAATACTTCATCATCCAGTACCGGACAGATCCCGAGGCACTGCGCCGGATCGTGCCGGCACCACTCGAAATCACCGAACCCGTAGTGAACTATGAGTTCATCCGAATGCCGGACTCGACCGGATTTGGCGACTACACCGAAAGTGGGCAGGTCGTTCCGGTGTCCTTTCAGGGCAAGGCCGGCAGCTTCGTCCACCAGATGTTCCTCAACGATCATCCGCCAATTGCGGGCGGGCGCGAGCTCTGGGGCTTTCCCAAGAAGCTGGCGCAGCCGAAGCTTGAGGTCGAGACCGACACGCTGGTCGGCACCTTGAACTACGGCTCGGTCCGCATCGCGACCGGCACGATGGGCTACAAGCACCGGGCCCTCGACGCCGCGGCCGAAGCAAAAAAGCTCGCCGCACCGAATTTCCTGCTCAAGATCATTCCGCATGTCGACGGCACGCCGCGCATCTGCGAGCTGGTGCGCTTCCATCTCGAGGACATCACCGTGAAGGGCGCCTGGACTGGGCCGGCTGCGCTCGACCTGTACTCGCACGCCCTCGCTCCCGTCGCCGAGCTGCCGGTCCTCCAGGTGCTCTCGGCGAAGCATATCGTTGCCGACCTGACGCTCGGGCTCGGCACCGTGGTCCACGACTATCTGGCCCCGGGCGAAATCGTGCGGCGGCGCGGATCCTCCGAAACCCTGGTCGACGCGAATGCCGGCTGATCGACATCATCCGTACCATCGGGAGTCCTCAAAATGCTGAACGTGATGCGCGAGCAAACCAATCCTGTGCCGCAGCGGAGCAATTCGCTGCCCTACGATGTCGTCGCCCTGGTGCTGCAAGGCGGCGGCGCACTCGGCGCCTATCAGGCCGGAGTCTATGAAGGCCTGCACGAGGCCGGCATCCGGCCGAACTGGCTGGCCGGCATCTCGATCGGCGCGCTCAACGCCGCGATCATCGCGGGCTCGCCCGAAGGCGAGCGTGTTGGACGGTTGCGCGAGTTCTGGGAAACCATCTGCGCCTTTTCGATAGAGTGGCCCGCCGGCGAAGGGCTCGCCAACGCCCTGCCCTTTGCGTTCGACATCAACTCGGTACGCAACGCGATGGCGGCGGCGCGGGCCTTGATCCAGGGCCAGCCGGGCTTCTTCAAGCCACGCTTCCCCTCCCCGCTCTGGTCACCGTTCTCGGGCGACTCCGCGACCAGCTTTTACGATACGGCCCCCCTGCACCGGACGCTGGAACGGCTCGTCGACTTCGACCGGCTGAACTCGGGCGACGTGCGCGTCAGCGTCGGCGCGGTCAACGTCCGCACCGGCAACCTGACCTATTTCGACACCGCCGAGCGCCGGCTGGGACCGAAGCATTTCATGGCATCGGGTGCGTTGCCGCCGGGCTTCCCCGCCGTCGAGATCGAAGGCGAGCACTATTGGGATGGCGGCGTGGTTTCGAACACGCCTTTATCTCGCGTGCTGTCCGGCGAGCCGTGTGACACGCTGACGTTCCAGATCGATCTCTGGTCGGCCAAGGGCCACGTTCCCCACGACATGATGGAAGTGTCGAGCCGGCAGAAGGACATCCAGTATTCGAGCCGCACACGCGCCGTGACCGACCAGGTACTGCGGATGCAGAAGATGCGTCAGGCCTTGCAGCGCACGATCGCGAAATTGCCGGACGCCGCCAGGCACGATCCCGAGATCCGCGCTATCGCCGAGATGGCGCGCCACCGTTGCTACAACATCGTGCACCTGATCTATCAGACCAAGATCCACGAGGGCCATTCGAGGGATTACGAGTTCGGGCTGAGCGCGATGCGCGCTCACTGGCAGAGCGGACTGGACGATATCCGCCGCACGCTGGCCGATCCGCGCCGCCTGGACCCGCCGGCTCCCGAGCTCGGCATCGTCACCCACGACGTCCATCGCCGCGACTGAATCTCACCGCCCACCTCGTTTCGGAGAATACCATGTCTTCCATTTCCTATGCTCCCGAGCAGGGCGCCAAAGCCAACCTTCGGCCATCCGGGCAGGCGATCAAGCGGGCCGCCCTCGCCTTGGCACTGGCCCTGGGCGTCGTCGCCGCAGCCGAGTTTGGCCACCACTATCTCACCATCGGCCGCTATCTGGAGACCACGGACGACGCCTATGTGAAGGCGGATTCCACGATCATCTCACCGAAAGTGTCGGGCTATATTGCGCAGGTCCTGGTCGGCGACAACGAAACGGTGAAGGCCGGCCAGTTGCTGGCAAAGATCGACGATCGCGATTTCCGCGCCGCGCTCGACCAGGCCGGCGCCGACGTCGCCGCATCCGACGCCACTGTCCGCAATCTCGATGCACAGCTTGCCCTGCAGCAGCCGATCATCGAGCAAGGCACGGCCGATGTCGCTGCCGCCACGGCCAATCTGAAGTTCGCGCAGGAAGAGCAGGTCCGATACGACGGGCTGATGAAGACGGGCTCCGGCACGGTGCAGCGCGCGCAGCAGACCGATGCGGCACTGCGCGCCGCCGCCGCGCAATTGCAGCACGCCAAGTCGGGCCTGCTCGCGGCCGAGCGCAAGGTCGACGTGCTCTCCACCGAACGCGCCAGGGCAGTCGCGCAGCGCGACCGCGCCCGCGCGGTCGAGCAGCAGGCGGCATTGAACCTCTCCTACACCGGCATCATCGCGCCGGTCGACGGCACCGTCGGTGCGCGCTCGCTCCGGGTCGGGCAGTTCGTCCAGGCCGGTACGCAGCTGATGGCCGTCGTCCCGCTCGATGCCGTGTACATCGTCGCCAATTTCAAGGAAACCCAGCTCACCCATGTGCGCGGCGGCCAGCCCGTCGAGCTGACCATCGACAGCTTCCGCGGCACCAGACTGCACGGCCATGTCGACAGCCTGTCCCCTGCAAGCGGCCTGGAGTTTGCGCTGCTGCCGCCCGACAACGCGACCGGCAACTTCACCAAGATCGTACAGCGCATGCCGGTGAAAATCGTCCTCGACGACCGCAGCCTGACCGGCCTGCTCCGTCCCGGCATGTCGACCGAGCCGACCATCAATACCAAATCGGCGGCGATCGCCGAACGCGAAAACAAGAAGCGCCTCGCATCGCGCCGCCCCGAGCCTCGCAGTTGAATGAACACGCGTCCCTGGCGGTTGTCTCCTCGCGGACAGTCCGTTCAGGCCATGCTTCTCTCGCAAGCGACGAGCAGACAACCATGACCACACTGCAACCGGCCATCGATGCCGTGCCCGCCGGCGAAGGCGAGCGGCCCGTCACCACACCGGCCCCGGCGGTCTCCGCCAAGACCTGGATCGCCATCGCCGGCGCCACGCTCGGCGCCTTCATGGCGGTGCTCAACATCCAGATCGTCAACGCTTCGCTCGCTGACATCCAGGGCGCGATCGGGGCCGGTATCGATGACGGCGGCTGGATCTCGACCTCCTACCTGATCGCCGAGATCGTGGTGATCCCGCTGTCCGGCTGGCTCGCGCAGGCGTTCTCGATCCGCATCTATCTCCTGACCAATGCGACGTTGTTCCTGGTGTTCTCGGCGGCCTGCGCGCTGGCGCAAGACCTGTCGCAGATGATCGTGTTGCGCGCCGTGCAGGGCTTTACCGGTGGCGTGCTGATCCCGATGGCGTTCACGCTCATCATCACGCTGCTGCCAAAGGCGAAGCAGCCGATCGGGCTGGCGCTGTTTGCGATCTCCGCGACCTTTGCGCCCGCGATCGGGCCGACCATCGGCGGCTATCTCACCGAGAACTGGGGCTGGCGGTACATCTTCTATGTCAACCTGGTGCCGGGCGCGGTCATGATCGGCTTGCTGTTCGTCTCGCTCGAGTCGCAGCCGATGAAGCTGTCGCTGCTGCGCGAGGGCGATTGGGCCGGGATCGCCACCATGGCGATCGGCCTCGCCGCGCTGCAGACCGTGCTCGAGGAAGGCAACAAGGACGACTGGTTCGGCTCGCCGTTCATCGTCAAGCTGTCGATTGTCGCGGCGATCGCGCTGTCGGCCTTCCTGTGGATCGAGCTGGCGGAACGGAAGCCGCTGCTGAACCTCCGCCTCCTGGCGCGTCGCAATTTCGGCTTCGGTATCCTCGCCAATTTCCTGCTCGGCATCGCGCTCTACGGCTCGGTCTTCATCCTGCCCGTCTATCTATCGCGCATCCGGGGCTACAACGCCGAGCAGATCGGCATGGTGCTAGCGTGGACCGGGCTGCCGCAGCTGTTGCTGATCCCGCTGGTGCCGCAGCTGTTACGGCGCTTCGACGCGCGGCTCATCATCGGTGTCGGCTTTGCGCTGTTCGCAGCCTCCAACTTCATGAACATCTCGATGACCAACGACTACGCCACCGACCAGCTCTTCTGGCCGAACGTCGTCCGCGCCTTCGGTCAGGCACTGGTGTTCGCTCCGCTGTCGGCTGTCGCGACATCGGGCATCGAGGCGGAGAACGCGGGTTCGGCCTCGGGCCTGTTCAACATGATGCGCAACCTCGGCGGCGCCGTCGGCATCGCGCTGCTGCAGACGCTGCTCACCAAGCGCGAGCAATATCACTCCAACGTGCTGACGCAGTCGGTCTCGCTGCTGGAGCAGGCCACGCAAGCCAGGCTCGAGAAGCTGACGCAGTATTTCATGAACCACGGCGTGACCGATCGCATCGACGCCACCCACCGCGCCTATGTCGCGATTGGCAAGATCGTGCAGAAGCAGGCCTTCATCCTGGCTTTCGGCGACATGTTCTACCTGCTCGGTGTCGCGCTGATCGTCGCACTCGCCGCCTCCATGATGCTGAAGAAGCCCGGCCAGATCGAGGCCGGCGGCACCCACTAGTCCCCCACCCCACCTGACGTCGAAAGGAACTGCCATGTTGAAGGATAAGGTCGCTGTCGTCACCGGATCGACCAGCGGTATCGGGCTCGGAATCGCCAGAGAGTTGGCCAGGCTCCGCGTCAACCTCGTGTTGAACGGCTTCGGCGACCCCGGCGAGATCGAAGCCATCCGCAGCGGGATCGAGCGCGAGCACGGCGTGCGCGTGGTCTACGACGGCGCCGATATGTCGAAGGGCGATGCCGTGCGCCGATTGATCGCCGCGACAATCGAGACGTTCGGACGCCTCGATATCCTCGTGAACAATGCCGGCATCCAGTTCACCGCGCCGGTGGAAGAATTTCCGTCGGCCAAGTGGCATGCGATCCTGGACATCAACCTGTCGGCCGCGTTTCACGGCATCGCGGCAGCAGTGCCCCAGATGAAGAAGCAGCGCTGGGGCCGGATCGTCAACATCGCCTCCACCCACGGCCTCGTCGCATCGACACACAAGGCCGCCTACGTCGCCGCCAAGCACGGGTTGATCGGCCTGACCAAGGTGGTTGGCCTGGAGACCGCCGGCAGCGGCGTGACCTGCAACGCAGTCTGTCCCGGCTGGGTGCGGACGCCCTTGGTCGAAAAGCAGATCAGCGACATCGCCGCACAGAAGAACATCAGCCAAAAGGACGCCGCCACGACACTCCTGGGCGAGAAACAACCGTCGTCCGAGTTCGTCTCTCCGGAGCAGCTTGGAGGCACCGTGGCCTTCCTGTGCTCGCCCGCGGCGGACCAGATCACGGGCACCGCGATCGCGGTCGATGGCGGATGGACGGCACAGTAGCCGGCGGTCAGTGAGCGGCCCATGCGAACGGCCAGCATCGGAGTAGCCAAAGATGTCCCTGCTCGCCAGAGACCTCCTCATGCTGCAAAGGTCCGCGGATTCAGCGGATGACGCAACGGAGCTGTCGCGCCTGGAGGCGCGACTGCCACCGTTGCTCAGCGTCATCGCCGGAATGGTCGACTTCACCGGCTTCTTCACGCTGGGTCATATCTTCACGGCTCACGTGACCGGCAACATCGTGCTGGCCGCCGTCGTTGCCGTCGATGGCGGCTCGTTTCATTGGGCACAGCTGTTGGCGATTCCCGTTTTCATGTTGACCTTGGCGACCGTCTGGCTGATCGCCCAAGCTTCCGGCCGGCACGGTTCGAGCCTGGCGCGACTGTTGCTTCGGGTTCAGTTCCTCGTGCTGGCCGCGTTGTTGATCTTCAGCGTCATCACAAGGCCGTCTGCCGATGCGGCTGGATCCCGGGCCGGCGCGGCCGCGATGATCGCCGTGTCGGCCATGGCCTGCCAGTACGCGCTCCTTCGCCTCGCTCTGCCGGGCGCGATCTCGACCGCGGTGATGACCGGCAATCTGGCCAATGCCGTCTTGTCGGCGATGGACCTGCTCGCTCCACGCACCCCTCTGCTGCCGCATGATTCAACGCCGCTGGGTCGCTCGCTCCATCGTTTGCTCGGCTTCATCTTCGGCTGTGTCGCCGCCGCGGCGGCTGTTTCAGTGCTGGGAGACTGGGCCTGGTCCCTTCCGGCAGCCTTGTCTGCCGTCGCGGTCGCGGTGCGTTAGCGGGTCTGACTCAATATGCATACCGCAGCCGAAGCGCGGCATGATCGACCATCGACCTGTGGCTTAATCGGCAATCCTGCCATCCACGCACGTAACGCAAGCGCCGCCAACGCTGATCTCGCCGTCTGCCTCGATCGCCAAGGCGATGCGGCCATCGCGCCCGACGCAGCGCCCCTGCGCCGCCGTGTAGCTCGTCCCGGCCTTGAGGAGACCGCGGTCGCGATGGAACACGGCGATGGCACCGTTTCCACTGCCGCATACCGGGTCCTCCTCGACGCCGCATGATGGTGCAAAAGAACGCACCTCGATAGCCGCCTCGCCATCAGCGTGACGGCCAAAAAGCGAGAGCCCGGTCACACCGAGCCGCTTCTCGAAGGCAGCCGAGCGCCGGAAGTCCGGGGTCAGCGCGAGCACACTGTCCGCGTCGGCAAGTTGCGCGACGACCCAGACGGCCCCGACATCCACGATCGCTGGAGCCACCTCGCGAACGATCCGATGCCCGATGACTGCCTCCAATTCGTCGACGTCTGCGGCTGAAAGAGCCGCGACCTTCGCCGGCGGCAACGCAAGCGTCAGACGCCGCTCCGCGCCGTCGCCCTCCACGGCAATCCGCACCAGCCCGACACCGCATTCCTGGACGAGACGACCGCCCCGGGGCATCACGCGGCCCGCCTCCAACACCGCATGGGCGCTGCCGAGCGTCGGATGCCCGGCAAACGGCAGTTCGCTGCGGGGGGTAAAAATGCGCAGGCGGTAGTCCGCCTCGGAACTCGTGGGCGGCAAGAGAAATGTCGTTTCCGACAGGTTCGTCCAGCGGGCAATTGCCTGCATTTCGGCCGTCGCCAGCCCCTCAGCATCAAGGACGACTGCGACGGGGTTTCCCAGGAAGGGTTTGGAGGAGAAGGCGTCGACGACTTTGTAGGCTCTCATGACTCTCGCTCTGCGGTTTGCCATCGCAGTGTTAACGCTTGACCTGCCCCGCTTGTAAAGGGCTCGAGGCTATCGCGCGATAACCGTGACGATGGTTCGGCAGAAATCGAAAATGAACCGGCCATAGAGAGCGCCGGATCCCGGATCTGACGATGCCAGGCGATAGGAGTTGCCGAGAGCACGGGCGATCTCCAGCACGCCCGTGACTTCATGCTGCGTCATCGCCAGGTGAATGCCGGCCAGCGGCAGCATCAGGGCCTCAATGCCAACACTGCTCATGACGGCCCAACTTCGGCGCGAGGCAGCGGCAGGAATTGCGCAAGGTAGGCGCTCCTCCATTGATAAGGCGTATCGCCGGCGAAACGCTTGAATACCGTCGTGAAATGCGCCTGGGTCTGGAATCCGACGGTCAAGGCAACGTCGACCAGCGAGACGTCGGCGCGCCTCAGCAGTTCCTGGGCGCGTTCGATCCGCCGCTTCAGCAGAAAGTCGTGTGGCCGCATGCCGACGGCCGCGCGGAACTGCGCGGCAAAGTGCATGCGGCTGAGGCCGGCGACCGCCGCCAGATGCTGCAAGGTGATCTTGCCAGCCAAATTCTCGTCGACATATTGCAGCACGCGCTTGAGGCGCCATTTCTGTAACGACCGCACAGACCGGCACCGCTCGTCGGCCTGATCGGTCTCGTTGCGCGCGACGGCCGTCGGCCGGCTGGCTCTGCGGGTCAGGATGGCAAGACGCAAGGCGTCCGCAAGGATGGCGGAGTGAGGATGATGGGCCGCTTCGGTTGCCGCGAGCGCATCGGAGAGGCTTCGCATCACCGGGTCCGGGAACTCGCCTGCACCGGCCTCCCGATCGGTCTCGACCGAGGCACGCGCGAGGCGTTTCGCCGATACCCTGAAGCTGGGCCCGTCGCCGGCGCATCTCCGCACGCCCGGCGGGGGCGTCTCGATGGCCAGGGCAACATCGAGGTGAACGAGGGACAGCGTCATCGCCTTTTCGCCGGCGCGATCCGGACGTTCCGCAAGCCCGGACTGGCAACCATCGATGGCGGAGACGCCGATCGAGCCGACGACATGATCCTTCGCGCCTAGCGGGTGTGACATCTGTAGCGACATCGTCGAACTCCTTGTCCCATTTTCGATCCGGCGAGACCCAATGGCTCGTCCGAATGTGGGAGCAGAGTAGTTCGGCGGTCCCCGCGCTCCATTCTACGCGCGGGTGCACCGGATAGGTTCTCGGGTTGATCGCGTCATACCTAGGTATGACCGCGGCGTCGCCGGCCGCACGGGCGTCCCGTTCGCCGCGATGGCGGAACTGATCTCGCCCTGCGGTAAGTTGACGCGCTCGCCAATGGTCGGAAACTCACGCAAAACCCCGTTTTTGCCGGGGAATGTGCCTCATCGGCACGCGCGCGGGATCAAACCGCGGCAACGTCTTTCAAGAGAGCACGAAAATCATGTTGCCGCATGTTGTCGGCCCGATCAAATCGCGGCATCAACGTGACCGAAAATGAGCAGAGCGACCACCAGCGACGATGACCAGTCTTGATCGGGCCACGGGTTCATCGATGAGCCGCGCCGGCTTGCGCTTCTGGTCTGCCGTCCTCGCTTTCGCGGTTTTCCTGGTCGATGTGCTGACGCCGCTCGAGGGCGCGGTCGCGGTTCTCTACGTGGTTGCGATCCTGCTCGCGGCGAGGACGCACCGGCTTAACGACATCATCGCCGCCGCTGTCGGCTGCAGCGTCCTGACCATAACCGCCTATCTACTGTCGCACGATCTGGAGGCGATCGCCTCGCCTGCCCTTCGTGCGCTGGTGAGCCTCGCAGCCATCGGAATCACGACCTTGCTGGCGCTCCAGAATCAGGCGGCGACGAAGCGCCTCGCGGCGCAGGCGCGCCTGCTCAATCTCTCGCATGACATGATCTTCGTCAGGGATCGCGGCGGCGTGATCAGTTTCTGGAACAGGGCCGCGGAACAGGCCTACGGCTGGTCGGCCGACGAGGCGGTCGGGCAACTCGCCGACGCGCTGCTGAGAACCAAATATCCCGACCGGCGAGAGGCCATCGAGGCCGGCCTGCTCGACATCGGCCGATGGGAAGGCAGGCTGGAGCAGCGGACGAAGGCCGGCGGCGCACTCACCGTCGATGCAAGATGGGCGCTCCAGCACGACCATCTCGGCAAACCCGTTGGAGTCCTTGAAACCCACACCGACGTCACGGACCGCGTCGCGGCACATAACGCGCTGGTGCAGAGCGAGCAGCGATACCGCCGGATGTTCGACGCAAGCCGGGTCGGCGTCGTCGAGGAGGATTGGAGCGCAGTGCGGACCGCGCTGAATTCGCTGGAGACCGGAGGCGCCACGTTGCGGGACTACCTTGCACGAAATCCTGAATTCGTGCGGCATGCCCGCCAGCTCACCAGAATCTCCGACGTCAATCCGGCCCTCCAGAAGATGGCGGGAGCAAGCGGCTCTGCGGCCTTCATCGCGAACGTGGACAGGCTTCTGGGGGAGAACGACCGCAGTTTCCTCGGCGCGCTGGTCGCATTCGCGGAAGGAGAGCGGTTCCACGAAGGCGAGACCGATCTCGTGAGCCTCGACGGACGCAAGGTTCCCGTCCTGTTTACGATCACCTTTCCGGCTGAGCCCGACGGAGATCGCAACGTGCTCGCCTTCGTCATCGACATCACCGAACGCAAGCAGGCACAGGATGCGCTGCTCGCGGCGCAGGCGGAGCTGGCGCATGCCGCGCGCGTCGCCACCCTCGGCGAGCTCAGCGCGTCCATTGCCCACGAGGTGAATCAGCCTCTGGCAGCGATCGTCACCAGCGGCGAGGCCGGCTTGCGGTGGCTGCGCCGCGACGTGCCCGATCTCAAGGAAGTTGCGACGACGATCGGTCACGTCGTTGCTCAGGGCCGCCGCGCCAGCGAGATCGTGACCCGCATCCGGACTTTCCTGAAGAAGGCCCCTACCCAGCAGGATCTGCTGCAGATCGACGAGATCATCGAGGAAGCGACCCTCCTGGTCGCGCGCGAGCTCGTCAAGGACGACGTCACCCTCATCGTCAAGACGGAGCATGGCCTGCCGCCGGTTCGCGGCGACCGGATCCAGCTTCAGCAGGTCCTGGTCAATCTTCTGATCAATGCCGGCCAGGCCATGTCAGGCCGGCCGGGTTCCCGCACCGTCACGTTGCGCGCCGGAACCGTCGATGGTGAAAATCTCGCCATCACGGTCGAGGACAGCGGCCCGGGCATCCAGCCTGACGACCTGCCGCACCTGTTTGATCCGTTCTTCACCACCAAGGGAGGCGGCATGGGCATGGGACTTGCGATCTGCCGAACGACGGTGGAAGCTCACGGCGGCCGATTGTCCGTGGAGAGCTCTCCGGGCTCGGGCGCGACATTCCACCTGACACTGCCATTTAGCCAAGAACACGCCTTGCCATGACACGACCAAACCAAGTGCAACCGCCGGCCCAATCCTCCAGTGCAGTCGTCATCATCGTTGATGACGACGCGAGCATTCGTGCCTCGCTCGACAGCCTGTTCCGATCCGTCGGCCTCGAGACACGCCTGTTCGGCTCACCGGCCGAGCTGCTTGGCGGCGTCATGCCCGACAAACCGGCCTGCATCGTGCTGGACGTCCGGCTCCCGGGCGTGAGCGGCCTCGATCTCCAGGGGCAACTGACCCGCCAGGGCATCAGATATCCGATCATCTTCATGACCGGTCATGGGGACATTCCAATGTCGGTGCGCGCCATGAAGGCTGGCGCCGTGGATTTCCTGTCCAAGCCGTTTCGCGATCAGGACATGCTCGACGCCGTGACGGCAGCGCTCGAGCGCGATGCGCAGCGCCGCGCGGAAGCCGCGACGAAGGAGGATATCCGCATCCAATATGAGAGCCTGACGGCGCGCGAGCGCGAGGTGATGGGCCATGTGACCGCCGGCTTGATGAACAAGCAGGTGGCAGGCCTGATCGGCCTCAGCGAGATCACCGTCAAGATCCACCGCGGCAACGTCATGCGCAAGATGGAGGTCCGCTCGCTGGCCGACCTCGTTCGCAAGGCCGAAGCGCTCGGGATTTCCCAGAACCGAAAGACTACGGACCAAACCTGAGTATAATTCCGGCGGGACTGCCGCACGGTGCATAAGGCCCCATCGGCCGCCCAATGGGAGATATCCTCCCTGCGGAACACAGCGGTCAGGATGTGTGCCAATGGCCAAAACCCCGGTGATTGCGATCGTGGACGACGACGAAGGCGTGCGCGCGTCGCTGGCGAGCCTCGTGCGTTCGCTCGGCTATGAAGCCCACGCCTACGAGTCCGGCGTCGCCTTCCTGCGGGAACCGGCGGGAGAAGATCCGGCCTGCATGATCGCCGACGTTCAGATGCCGGTCATTACCGGCGATGAATTGCAGGCGCGCCTGGTTGCCTCCGGCCGCCATTTCCCGATCATTTTCATGACCGCTTTCCCCAGCGAACCCGTGCGCCAGCGCGTCATGGCGGCTGGCGCGCATTGCTATCTCGGCAAGCCGTCCAGCGGCGACGAGATCATCCGCCGCCTCGAAGAGGCCCTGGCGGGCCACGCGCCGCAATAGTCGGGCCCCCGGCTCGGGCAAACTGCGCCTTCCCGGCGTGCGTTCCCGAAAGCAGGTTGATGGACCGAAAATACCGCCGGCACAGCTCATGCTCCCCTTTGATTTCGCGACGCCGGCAGGCCGCACGCTTTGCCGCGCATGGAGGGAGCATAATTGCCAGGGGACGCCACCAGCGCTGCCGACGACATCCGCCCGCGGGTCTTCGCCGGCTTTCCGGTGAGTTCCTGGGCATTCGCGCTGCGCGTCCTGCTGGCAATGCTCCTCGCACTCTATGTGAGCTTCTGGCTCGAACTCGAATCCCCCTCGTCGGCAGCCGTCACCGTGGCAATCCTGGCGCTGCCCACGCGCGCGCAGGGCATGGAAAAGGCGGGCTATCGGCTGCTCGCAACCGCCATCGGCGTGATCGCATCGATCGCCATCGCCGGCACCTTTTCCCAAACCGGCGCGCTTCTGCCCGCAGTGTTGGGGATCTGGGTCGGACTTTGCGTCTACGTCGCCGGGATGCTGGACGGCAATCGCGCTTATGCGGCGGCTCTCAGCTGCATCACCGTTGCCCTGATTGCCATTCAGCAGATCGACAGCCCGTTGCAGGTGTTTCCGACCGGCGTCGCCCGGGGCGCCGCCATCGCCATCGGCGTCCTCGCAGTCGCTCTGGTCAACGAGGTGCTCGCCGCGCCTGACTATCATCCGGTTCTGGCGAGCCGTCTCGAAACACTGCATCGCCGGGTCACGGAGTTCGCGCAACGCGCCGTCCGCGGTGAAGCTTCATCCGCGACCGCTGCTGCGGACATGTTGCGCGATGTCGCGGCCCTGCATCCGGAGATCGCGAGCCTCGTCACGGAGTCGATCAGCGGCCCGGCCAGAACCGCAGCCGCACGCTCCGCGATGGTGGGCCTCGTGAGCGAGCTCGCGCACGCCCGTACGCTTGCCGCGCTGCCGGCCGCATCCGCGACGTCCCGGGACGACCGAAACCCCGACGCCTCCGGCCTGATCGCGATCTGCCGGACCCATCTGCGCGATCAGATCATCCGCAGGAATGCAGACGTGCGCGACAGCCTCGAGGCGCTGCGGGCCGGAAACCATCCACTCCGGCAATGGCGCGCGCCGCTTTACCGCTCGCCTCGCATTGCAGCGGCAGCCGGCGTCAGGGCCGCGATCCACTTCATCCTCATTGCAATCATCTTCGTGATGGCGGGATGGCCGACCACCGCGCTCTGCCTCTCGCTTGCCGCAGTGATCATCGGCCTCAGCGCGACGGCTCCGGATCCGCGCGCCTTCACGACACTGGCGGTTTTTGCCATGCCGATCGCATGCCTGCTCGCCGGCGTCCTGAAATACCTCGTCTTCAACGGCGTATCCGAGTTCCAACTGCTGGCGATCGGCCTTGCGCCTCTCGTGATCGGCGCAGCGCTGCTGATCACGCGGCCGGGGGGGGGGCGGGGGCCCCCCCCCCCCCCGGCCCGGCGGGGGGGGGGGGTGAATAGAAGACCCCGCCCAAACCCGACCAAAGACCCCCCCCCGATTAGATTGGGGGGGGGGTGTTTCCCGCCATG
>NZ_JBVVPO010000017.1:0-105497 GCF_055811795.1 Bradyrhizobium sp. MI1.7 | reverse complement strand
CCCCGCGCCCCCGCGCCGCCCCCCCCCCCCGCCCCGGCCCCCCGCCCCCCGCCCCCGCCGCCCCCCGCCCCCCCCCCCCCGCCCGGCGCGCCCCCCCCCCCCCCCCCCCCCCCCCCCCCCGGCTCTCCCTCGTGTTCACGCTTGTCATTCTCGCACCGAGCAATCCGCAGAGCTACGACCCCGACGTATTCCTTGTGACGTGTCTGTTTGCCCAGCTTTCCTCGGTTCTGGTCTTCGCGGCGCAGCTCCTGCTGCCGTCCTTGTCCGGCGAACGAAGGATCCGGCTGCTGCTGGACGAGGCCCATCGCGAGCTGAGCCGCCTCGATTCCGGGCGAGCCCGGCATCTCGCGCCGGAGGAAGCCGCGTTTCGCGATGCCGCCCGGATCGAGCAGATCCTGACGACGAACGGCGCCACGGCACCTCCCCCTCGGGTCGTCGCGGAAGCGCTGCGCTGCTTCGACGAGGCCGTGGTGCTGCGACGGTGCCATGCCGAACTGGACCGCCTGGCCGAGACCTCACTCGGCAACGCGGTGCGCGCCGCGCGAGCCGCGCTCACCCTACGCGATGGAGGCGCAATCCTGACTGCCGCCGAGGCGCTGCGCCAGACGGCTGCCCAAAGCAACCTGTCCGTCGAGCCGGTGCTCGCCGCGCTCGTTCCGGCCAGCATCGTCCTCGAACCATGGCGGAGTTTCGCCGGTTCCGGCCAGGGGACGCATCCGTGACGAATACTTATCGTGAACTCGTCGTGGGCGGCGTGCTGATCGCCCCGATCGTGTCCTATGCGGCCACGGCGCTGCTCGCATTCCTGCTGCTCCGCCCGGTGCTGCGCTTCGTGGGATTTACAAGAATCTTCAGCAACCCGTCGCTGGCCGAGCTCTGCCTCTACGTGTCGATCTTCGGCCTGCTCGCGCTCTTTTGCTAGGGAGAAAGTCATGGACGCGGCTCTGCCTCGAGATGCGGCCTTTCCGCCCCACCCCGAATCTTCAGCCGAAGCATGGGCGGACGCAGCCGACGCCGTCGCGTGTTCCAGCCCGACGGAGGCCGCGGCGCACGCGACCAGCGACCGCGCCGCGAACGATGGCGAAGCTTCCCGTCAGGCGACGCTATTGACGCGCTCGCTGCGCAAGGCCGCCGGGCGTTCCATGGCCGGCGTCGGCAAGCATTTTGCCACCCTTGCCATCGCCCTGGTCGCCATCCTGATATCGGTTGCAACCTGGCAGCACTATGTCACCGCGCCCTGGACGCGCAATGGCAGCGTGCGCGTGCAGGTCGCCAATGTCGCGCCGCAGATCGCAGGCAAAATCGTGGAGCTGCGGGTGGCCGACAACCAGTTCGTCCACAAGGGTGACGTGCTTTACGTCATCGATCCCTTCGACTTCGACGTAGCCGTCCGCATCGGCAAGGCCCTCGTCGACCAGCGGGCGGCGGACCTGGAGGTGAAGCAGGCCGAGTCCGACCGGCGCCGGCGTCTGTCCGACCTCGCGACGACGCCAGAGGAGCAGCAGATCTTCGCCGGCAACGCCTCGCAGGCGAAGGCCGCCTACGCAGCGGCCGCTCACCAGCTTGCACAGGCGGAATTGAACTTGAAGCGCACCAATGTGCTCAGCCCCGTCGACGGCTATGTCACCAATCTCCTGCTACGCGTCGGCGACTATGCGCTGACCGGCGTCACCAACGTCTCCATCATCGATTCCAACAGCTTCTGGATCGACGGTTATTTCGAGGAAACCAAGATGGCGCATGTCTGCGTCGGCGATCGCGTCGAGGCACAGCTCATCGGTTACTCCAAGCCGATCCTGGGACATGTGAAAACCGTGACCCGCGGCATCAGCCCGTCAAACGCCGCGGCGGGCACGCAAGGTCTGCCCAACGTGGACCCGATCTACACCTGGGTGCGGCTTGCACAGCGCATACCGGTTCGGGTCGCCATCGACACGGTGCCGCCGGGCGTGCCGTTGGTCTCCGGCATGACGGCCACGGTGACGATCCGGCAGCCCAATGCGGTCGATCGCCAGACCTGGCCTCATCGGCTCCGCACGACCTTCGTGGACCCAATGTTTGATGTGTTCGGCGCAGGAGATCCGCCGCGCCCCAACTGCCTCCAATCCCCATCCCAGCAGCCTCCCGAGGTGACGGCGCTTCCCTACGCGCGGGTGCCCGCAATTCCGCCGGCGGAGAAGATCGCGCCCGGACTCACCCCCGGCATCGATGCCTCGCCACGCCTTCCCTGAATCCGGTCAGATCGCCCGACCTGAAGAGAGCTGCATCGCGCCGCAACATCGGAACTCACAGCGCAGGCCTTTGATTCTTCTTGCTTAATTCGGAATTTCGCGACGTTCCGACGCACCTGCAGCTTTCGCAAAATCTAACACGATTTCAGCAACGCTAACGGGCCTTGTGGCGGCATCAGACATATCGTTCGAGCGTCAACCAATGGCATTCAGCAGCCGTCACGGCGGCAGCGGAATCCAAAAGACGGGACGAACGATGCTCACCGATATGCAAGCGGCCGGCGCCCGATTGACACATCAACCCGGCGCCCGCGAACCGGATTTCTCTCAGGGGGCACGCGCATTCCCCCACGAACGAAAATGGCGCCAGCCCGAGCAACGCGCGGGCGTCGCGCGCGAGGACATCACGATCTCGCGCTTTACCTATGCCCAGACGGCCGTCAGGCGCGAGGATGCAACGACGCCTCCCGACCGGTACTTCTTCTCGATCGCCCTGAAGAGCACACGTCTCAAGCTGACCAGAGGCAGTCAGACCATTTTCGACGGCGCCATGCCGGCAGGCACGCTCTATGTCGGCGCGCCGTCGAAGCCGCTCCGCGCGCAGTTTCTTGCGCCGTGCGATTTCCTGCACTTCCACATCTCGGCTAATTGCTTTCCATCTCCACAGCAGGGAACGGAGCCGCTCGCGCCCGAATGCCTGAACGATCTCCTTCTGTTGCGCGACCCGTTCGCCGAGCAGCTCGCAAAGGCGCTGACCGAACAAGGCCATTCGGCCGATCGCGAATTTGCGTGCTGCATCGCCCAGACGCTGGTGATGCACGTCGCTCGGCGCGAGCCCCCGCGTACGAAAGTCAACGCCTTGCCGAAATGGCGGCTCCGACGCGTCGAGGAGTATGTCAGGGCGCGCTTCGACCACTCCATCAGCCTATCCGACCTCGCCGGCGTCGCGGGATTGTCCCGGATGCACTTCGCAGCGCAGTTTCGCGCCGCGACTGGATACCGGCCGCGCGAGTATCTCCTGCAACAGCGCATCGAACATGCAAAATCTCTCCTGTCGAATACCGAGACGCCGCTGGTCGAGGCGGCGCTGGCCGTCGGTTTCTGCACGCAGGCGCATTTCTCGACGGTCTTCAAACGTCTGACAGGCGACACGCCGGCACGTTGGCGATGCACCAGCCGGAACGCATTGGCGTCACCCAGGCTCGCTGAATGCGACCCGGTTCCGTCACGCGAGCCGGTGTCTCATGTCCTGCCGGCGGACCTTCGTGAATCATGCGAAATGAGAAACAGCGTGGGGACGTGAAATACTTTGCACGCCGGATCGGCGATGCTGGCAGTGTTAGTGACTGAGACCCCAAGTCACGGCTCGAGCCTTCTCCTCCCAGGCATGCGAGCATTGGGCCGTCCTTCCCACAAGGACGGCCCCTTTTTTTTGCCTCGCCGCACGTCGATCCGGAGCGCGCCGTCCGTCCGATTCCGGAACGATGCTGTCGCCATTTCAGTCGCTGAGATGCCGCGCAAGCCAGTTGCGCACGCCCTGAAGACTCCTGAAATCGTCCAGCGACCGCACCGGAAGGCCGGGCTCGATGCTCGCAACCATCCGGCTCAGTGCATGTCCAGGTCCAAATTCGAGAAATGCCGTGGCACCCGCTTCGAGACAGCTTTGCAGGCAATTTCCCCACTGCACGGTTTGCGAGATCTGCGCGGCGAGCTTGTCGTGGCCCGTCTCGGCGGAGACGACCGAACCGCCATCGATGCCGCTCAGGATGCGCGCACCGGCGGCCGACGGGAACGCCACCGGCGCCAACCGCAAGACTTCGCGAAACACGACCGACGCCTCGGCGAGCCGTCCGGTGTGGGAGGCAACCCGAACCGGCAGATCGACGATCCTTGTGGCACGCATCGCCCTCGCCTCTCCGGCAATTCCGTTCAATGCCGCCCGGCCACCGCCGATCACGAAGGCATCGCCTGGATTGACGATGGCGATCGCCGCACCGTGGCGCTCGCAAAGGCGCTTAATATCGTCATGTGAAAGACCGCGGACAAAGATCAGCCCGTCACCGGCGCAGGTGGCGGCGTCCATTGCTTCCGCGCGGCGCACTGCGAGGTCGAGCGTGAGGACCGGTTCGAACAGATCTCCCACGCCCCATGCCGCCACCTCACCGACGCTATAGCCTGCGATGATGGCGCCATGTGGAATGATGTCCTCGAGCCCGGCAGCGGCGGCCAGTGCCTGCAACGTGCATAGAATCTGGCCGGACCGGTTGCGATGCAGAGCCTCGTCAGATTCGCTGCGCACGAAATCGCGCGGATCCCTGCCGCCCAGCAACGTTGCCGCGTGTGCAAACAGGTGCGTCGCTTCCGGCGCATCGCCCGTCAGGGCGAACATGTCCCGATGCTGTCCGCCTTGTCCCGAGCACAGGATCGCAAGTGTCATGATCGCCGCCTAGTGCGGAAAGAGCACGGCGATCGCGACCGCCATGGTCGCGACGCTGAATCCGGTGCTCGAAATGACCATCGAGCCGACCGCTGCGGAGTCCAGCCGGTAGTTGACCGCAAACAGGATGCCGAAAAAGCCGGAAGGCACCGCGGCGAGGAGAATGGCCGTCCTCGCTGTGTCGGGAGCGATTGGAAAGACGTGAGTGATTGCAACGGCTGCGAGCGGCCGAACCACGTCCGCGGCCACGGTTGCGGCCGCGATCTTCCAGTTCAGGCGGAACGACTGTGCCGACAGGATGGCTCCGGTCAGGAACAGCGCGACGCCGGCGGCCGAACTCCCGATCAGCGCGAGGCAGGCATGAGCGAGCGCGTCGAGGCTCAGATCCGACACCGAAAACAGGATGCCGAACACGGGCGCGAGCACGACCGGCTTGGTGATCGCGCGCCCCACTGCCGTCAGCATCTGCCGCGCCGCCATTTCCTCGCCACGGGACCTGGCGGCGTCCATTTCCGCCATGATCAGGGTCACCGGGCTGATGAGGACCGAACCGGTTGCCAATGCGACGGCGACCGGAACGGCGCCCGCCTGTCCCGCGACGGATGTCAGGATTGGAAGACCGACGCCGGCAAGATTTGGAAAGCCAACCGTGAGTGCCTGAATCGACGCATCGGGCCGCGACACCTTGAACAACCTGCGCGCGGCAAGATACCAGGCGGCATAGAGCAACGACATCGTTATGCCGAGCACCAGAAACAGCGGAACCTGCTCGATCATCTCGCTGCGCGACGCCGAGGCGGTCGCGGCGAACAGCGACGCCGGCACGGCGAAATCCATCACGAGTGCGTTGAGAGCATCGACATGGAGATTGTCGACGACATGAAACCTTCCGGCGGCGTATCCCAGCAGCAGGACAAAGAACACCGGCACCAGCGCCATCAGGATTGCATTGGACATCATGGCCCCGGCGCGTCGTGGGCATCGACGAAGAGCGACATCGCAAGCAGGTCAGCCGAGCCACCGGGACTGAGACGACGCGCGACGAAGCTTTCATGGATCCATCGCGCGCTGACGCGCCAGCCGGGAGCGCGCACGCCGCCGGCATCGATGAAGCGACGTGCCGCGCGACGCGCAAAGCGAAGCCCCTCGAGCCCGCCACGATGCAGCAGATTCGTGTCTTCCACTGA
Organism: Bradyrhizobium sp. MI1.7; assembly: GCF_055811795.1. Classification (NCBI taxonomy): domain Bacteria; kingdom Pseudomonadati; phylum Pseudomonadota; class Alphaproteobacteria; order Hyphomicrobiales; family Nitrobacteraceae; genus Bradyrhizobium; species Bradyrhizobium sp. MI1.7. The sequence goes on along the minus strand of NZ_JBVVPO010000017.1, from coordinate 99,642 downwards.
CGCAATCAGGGCAAAGCACGCTTCGACCCGAGCCGCTTCCGCATCCTCGGGCGTGGCAGGCATTGTTCTCCTCAGGGCCGGCAAGCCGATCCGGTAGACGCTGGGAAACCCGCTCGCCGCCTCGATACGGGCTCCGCCTGCGCGAAAGCGGCGGCGAGCAGCGCTGCCATGGCTGTGCAGCAACACCGGACCGTCGAGTATGCTGGCGCCCCAGAGGCGTGCCACGACGTCGCCGAGCGGAAGTGCCGAATCGACCAGCCCGCCGGCCCTCGCACCGGCCGCCGCGCACAACAGGCCAAGACCGAAGATCGCGCCGCGATGCGTATTGACGCCCGCGGTCGCCTCGAGCATCGCCCGTTCGGCCTCCAGGCCGATGACCCGCAGCACTCCCATGCCGCAACCGAGCGCGCCCGCTTCGGCAAGGCTTTGAAGGTAAGGCCTGATGGCCGCAGCGCTGCGACGAAACGTGCCGGCATCCATGTCGACGTGACTGCCATTGTCGACATGGCTCACGAGCCCCGGCTTGGGCCAGGTTTCCAGCTCCATGGCGAGGCAATCGGCAGCGAAGCCGCCGATGGCCCAGATACCGGACGGCATCTGCCTCCGGCTGGAAACAAGCGGTTCGATACTTCGCGCGGCCGCTGTGGTCATGATCCCATCGCTCCCGAAATGAATCGATCCCTGTCGAGCAGGGCCACGCACCCGATGGTCTTGACCAGAAGCTGGTCCGTGCCGGCATGGAATTCGCGCCAGTTCACCGCTGCACCATCCGCGCGCATCAATTCACCATCGAGCCGCATCGGCGCATCGGTCTCGATCGCAGCCACGTCGGCGGCGAGCCGATCCAGATCGGTTTCGCGGGGGAACGCGAACAGGATATCGAGGTCGGAACGAGCGGTCACGTAATCGAGCCCGGTCAGCGATTGCCATGCGAGGCTGCCGAACACGCGCACGTCCACCGAATGACGAAGCGCGAGCCCGTCGAGCCGATCGAGCGTCGGCCACCAGTTGCGCGGCGCCGAGCCGCGCACCTGCCGCAGCGCGGGCGGCCTCGCGACCGAGGTGACGTGGTCGATATCCGCGAGAAACGACAGCCGTTTCTTGCCGGCGGAGGGCGGCAACGGCAGGCCGAGTGCAAGGCCGGTCGCTTCGCTAGGCAGAGCGCGCCGCCTGATCGTCGGCCATCCCATTTCGGACCAACGCGAAACCAGCGGGTCGGCTGCGAGATCGCCGCGCATCCCGATCATCGCGCGCCAACCCTGCGGGCTGACAAAGACGAGGTCGTGGCGACCGACCGGCGGTTCAGCGGGTTTGCAGGGCAAGGTCACGAACGCGCTCCGCGATATCGGCGGCCTTCGGCCGGCCACCGCGCTCCTTGCCGAGCGCATCTCTTCGATCCCGCGCAGCCGGCATGTCGGCGAGCAGCGCCTCCAGCTGGTCTGCGAGTGAGGTGGCGTCGCTCCATGTCATATGAACGGCACCCATCTGCTCGAGATTGGAGAGCCCCGGCGCGAAAACCGGCGTCGATTTGGCTTTCTCCTCAAGAGCGGTCATCGACAATTTGGTGACCTTCGCCATCGACGGCAGATCCATCACCGCGGGAGAGGCGCCGGGCAATCCGACCAGCACGCGCGTCGCAAGGCCCGTCGCAAGCAGGGCCCCCGCCGCCGAGTGGCCGTAGAGAAGACCGATGGTCGGGCGGCCGTGCATGTCCGCGTGGATCAGCACTTTCGCCAGATGCGCGAGGAATTCGTTGAGCCCGAGCAGCTCGTCACGCTTGCTCATGCGCTGGCTGTCGCTGTCGACGAGCACCAGGATCGGTCCGCTCCCCCGGTCGATCGACTCCAGGACATGCGCGGAAAGTCTGATCGCCTCGTCGACGCCGAGCGCAGTCCGATCCGCAACACCAATCACGAGTATCCTGCCACCGGACCGCAGCGTCGCGGCGCCGGCAATGACGCCATTGTCGTTCCTGACCTCATGGCCGTCGGGAAACAGCGAGGCGAGAATGTCATCGAGCGTCACGACTGCTCCTCCCGATCCTGCTAGCGAGCGCAATGAACTGGTCGGCCGGCAATTCCGGAACCGTTTCCGCATGCGCAACACCTTCCACGGTCCAGATATCGACGGCGTCCTGGCAAGCGCCGAAGCGGCGCAACCTGTCGGCGAGACGTCCCTGCTCCGCCCTGAGCTGGTCGAGGCCGAAGGGGCCAATCAACCCGATCAGCTCGAGTGCGGCCTCGCGAAAATCCTGCACGGTGTCATCGGCGAAGACGTCGGTTGCGCCGAGCAGCCGCCGGTGCTTGCCGCCCATGGTGCGCCAGACCAGGGCACGGTCACGGGAGTCGAACTCCTCGACGCCGCGATTGGTCTCGATCACCTCGGGGCCCGAAACCGCGATCCGTCCCGCCTCCGACACGGCGAGCGCGGAGCAACAGCCTGCGATCAGACCGCCGCCGCCATAGCAGCCGGAGCGCCCGCCGATCAGGCCGATGACCTTCACGCCAGCACTGCGCGCCTCCATCACCGCACGCATGATCTCGGCGATGGCGAGCTCACCGGCATTGGCCTCCTGCAGACGGACGCCGCCGGTATCGAGCAGGATCAGAACGGGGATCGATCCGATCTCGCGCGCTGCGCGGAGCAGACCCAGCAGTTTGGCGCCGTGCACCTCGCCGAAGGCGCCGCCCATGAAACGTCCTTCCTGCGCGGCGACGAATACCGGCGCGCCGCCGAGCCGGCCATGGCCGACGACGATGCCGTCATCGAACTGCTCGGGAAGGCCGAATATCTCCAGATGCGGACTGACCTCGCGCTGTTCCGGCCCGATGAACTCGACCAGGCTGCCGGCATCAAGCAGCAGATCAAGCCTCGTCCGCGCCGATGCCTCGTTGAAGCTCGTGCTGCGGGCTCGTTCGGCCGGGGCGATGTGCGGGAGCGGCGCGGTCATTGCTCGCTCCCCGCGATCAATCGCACCGCCTGCGCCAGCCGAAGCGAGACCGTGTCGGGGCGCGCGCCGCCGTCATTGATGGAGAATTTCAGCCCGCCAGGCGAATAGCGCTCGACGAAATCTCCAATGACGGCGCTCCAGACTTCGCCGAAGCCCATCGCCGCGGTTTTGATCTCCACCGCGCATTCCGCATCCGGCAGGACGCGCTCGACCAGGACTTCCAGATTGCCCGAGGCGACCACGCCCACGATCGCGCTCTGCCTGATACCGCCCGCACGCTCGCGAACCGGGTGATGAAAGCTGAGATCTTCCATGGCCTGTCCTCACCAGTTCCTGAATTTCGACGGTGGCGCGTAGAGCCCGCCCGACCAGCGCACGAGATCCTTGATCGAGCGCGCCGCCAGCATGTTGCGATCCGCATCGAGCGGATTGATGCCGATATCTTCCGGCCGCCGGATCACGCCGCGCTCGCGCAGCTGCGCGACCATGCTGCGATCCCGCCCGCGACCGACATCGGTGTATCCGGCGACGCCGCGGATCGCCTGCTCGCGTTCTTGCGCCGTACGGCACAACAGGAGGTTTGCCACGCCCTCCTCGGTAACGATGTGCGTGACGTCGTCGCCGTAGATCATCACCGGCGCGAGCTCGAGGTTGAGCTTCTCGGCGAGCTCGATCGCATCGAGCTTGTCGACGAACAACGGGACGTTCTTGTCGCCGAAGGTCTCGCCAATCTGCACCACCAGCTTGCGGCCCCGGCGCAACGGCGCCGGGCTGTCCGGATCGGCCTCCGCTCCGGCCTTCAGCCAGGGCTCGCTCGGATGCCTGCGCCCGCGTGCATCCGCGCCCATGTTCGGCGCGCCGCCGAACCCGGCGATGCGCGAGGTGGTGATGGTCGAGGAATTTCCCTGGAGATCGATCTGCAGCGTGGAGCCGATGAACATGTCGCAGGCATAGAGCCCGGCGGTCTGACAAAAGGCGCGGTTGGAGCGCAGCGAGCCGTCGGGACCGGTGAAATAGATGTCGGATCGCGCCCGGATGTACTCGTCCATCCCGACCTCCGAGCCGAACGAGTGGATTTGCCGGACCCAACCGGACTCGATCGCGGGAATGAGCGCGGGATGCGGATTCAAGGCGAAGTGGGTTGCGATCCTGCCCTTCAGGCCCAGCCTCTCGCCGAACGTCGGCAGCAGGAGCTCGATCGCGGCCGTGCTGAAGCCGATCCCGTGATTGATCCGCTGCACGCCATAGGGCCCGTAGATGCCCTTGATCGCGAGCATCGCGGTCAGGATCTGCCCCTCGGTGATCGCCGCGGGATCGCGCGTGAATAGTGGCTCGACGAAGAACGGCTTGTCGGACTTGACGACGAAATGGACGCGGTCCGCCGGGATATCGACCCGCGGAACCGTCTCGACGATCTCGTTGACCTGGGCGATCACGACGCCGTCCTTGAACGCCGTTGCCTCCACCACGGTGGGCGTGTCCTCGGTGTTCGGGCCGGTGTAGAGGTTGCCGTCACGGTCGGCGCTGACGGCGGCGATCAGGGCGACGTGCGGGGTGAGATCGATGAAGTAGCGCGCGAACAGTTCGAGATAGGTGTGAATTGCTCCCAGCTCGATCTTGCCGCCGAACAGCATGCGCGCGATGCGCGCCGATTGCGGCCCGGAATAGGCATAGTCGAGCCGCTTCGCGACCCCGCGGTCGAACAGGTCCAGATGTTCGGGCAGAACGACGCCCGACTGCACCATGTGCAGATCGTTGACCTTGGACAGATCGACCGCCAGCAGCGCGCGGCTCAAGAGATCCGCCTGCTTCTGGTTGTCGCCTTCGAGGCAAACCCGGTCGCCCGGCCGGATCACGGCCTCCAGCAGGCGCGTTGCGTCGGATGCTTCCACGACCTTGCCGTGGGCCAGGCCGGCACCGGCCGCAATGCGGGCATCGCGCGCGGCGCGGTTGTTCTGCCAGCTCGTCATGACCTTGGCCCCTTTGCGGCGTTGGCTCCGCTCCAGAGCGATCCCGGATTGGCACGGTCGGGATGAAGCGCGAGCATCGCCTCGTAGAGCTCGCGCGGAGAAATCGTCGCCTGGTCGAGGCGGTTGAAATCGAGCAGATATTGCCGGGTCTCCGCGATGTTGCGCGGATCGTCATCGTTCTCCGGCTTCTTGTGTCCGGCCACCACGAAGCGCGGCTTCAACGCTTCGAGCCGATCGAGCGCGGCGATCCATTCGAGCCGGCTCTGCGTGTCGGTTTCGGCGAGATCGAGATAAGGATGAATGCCGTTGTACACGGTGTCGCCGGCGACGATCAGATCGAGAGACGGGACATGAAGGGCGGTGGAGCGCGCCGTGTCGGTTGGTCCCATGTCGATGACGACGAGCTTGTGTCCCTCGAGCGTGAGCTCGCCTTCGAGAGGCTCTGCAGCGACCAAGCGCTGTGCGATCTCGCCCGGAAAGCGCTTGCGCCAGAAACCGTCGAGCGATGCCGGCGAAAGCTGCGTCTTCATCTCGTCGACAACCTCGGGAACGGCAACGGCGCTTGCCCGCGGAAAGCGATCGAGCAGCGGCGCGAGGCCGAAGAAATGATCACCGTGGCCATGCGTGACGTAGATCGCGGTCAGATTTCGCTCCCGCGACACGACCCAATCCAGCAACGTCTTCGACTGCCCGGCGGTCAGGAACGTGTCGACGAGGATGGCATCCCGCTCGCCGTAGATCAGCGTCGACGAATTCGCGACCCACATCAGGTCCGGATTGCCGGAGGGCAGATCGCGGCTCAGTCCAGCCCGCTTCACCGTCGTCACGTCCCAGTCCAGGATCGTGCCGGTCGTCTCGATCATGCTCATGGAATTCTCCGGAGGGGCAGTCGGGCCGGCGGGAGTGCTGTCTCTCCCGCCGCCCTTCCTTCTGCCGGCCGTGCGTCAGGACCGGCAAAACGCGTCAGCGGGTGGCCGGTTGATCGATGCTGCGAGCGGCACGGGTGATGATCTCCGCCACTTCCTTCGGATGCGACTCGTAGACCGAGTGGCTTGCACCCGGGATCACGGTGGTGTGGCTCTTGGCGCGCTCGTAATACCAGCGCTCGAGATCCGGATTGATGATCTGGTCGTTGCCGGCAACGATGCCCCAGCTCGGTTTGGTCTTCCACGCAGCCGCCGTCAGCGGCGTGCTGAACACCTGCGTCGCGGCCAGAACCTGGGAGCGTGATTCGAACTCCGCCTGCTCGCGCGGCAGATCGGGGGCGAACAGCTTGGGGAATTGCACAGGATCGAGATAGGTGAATTTGTCGGGCGTGACCTTGATGGCGCCTTCGGTCTTTCCAAGTACGCTCGGCGTCTTCTTGCCCAGCGCCGCTTCGTCCTCTCCGACGTCGGGCGCATGCGCCGCGACGTAGACCAGGCCGACCACGTTGGGATGAACACCCGCCTCGGTGATGATCGAGCCGCCATAGCTGTGGCCGACCAGAAGCGTCGGGCCATTCTGGAGATCGAGCAGCCGCTTCGCCGCCGTGACATCATCGCCAAACGACGTCTCGGGCTCCTGCAGCATGCTGACGCGGAAGCCTTCCTTGACCAGGATCTCGTAGACCGGCTTCCAGCCGGACGCATCGACCCAGGCGCCGTGCACCAGGACGATGTTCTTCGGGGGTTCAGCGCGCGCCGGGGCGACGGTCGCGAACAGGGAGAGAGTGGCAGCGAAGGCGAGGCCAGCGTTGAGGTGTTTCATGTCGGGATCACTCCGGGTTGGAATGGTGCGACAGTAGTGTCGACGCTTGCCCGCGTATTTCGGCAAACAACGGCCCTTGCCACTTCGCACGTCGGGACATGCCGATCGAGACAGCGGCTCCTCGCGCATCCTCGGGACACTGCCTAGCTAGGGCGCGCACTTCAAAGCGCAGCGCATATGTCAGGCGTACAGACCTCTCATTACTGTGAACGGCCGGCGTTCATACGCGAAAGACGAACGATCGACTTTGTCATTCAAGAGGTCGCATCTGATGCTGATTGAACTCCATGCATGGGATCGGACACATGACATCCACGGCAAATCTCCAGATCGCGCTTCTCATCCTGTTGTGCGCAGCTTCGCCCGCGCGTGCAGGCACTTGTAAGGATGACATCGCGCAAACCCAGATCCAGCTGGATCAGGCCATCGAAAAAGACGCTGGCGCCCACGGCTGGCAGCGGGAAAGCCTCAGCGCGCTGCGCAGTCATCAACCGACGCCTCGCTCGATTGCAGAGGCCGAAGGCGGCCGCGGAGCGGTTTTCACGGACGCGCTGGATTCGCTTGATCGCGCGCGTACCGCCGAACAAAACGGCGACACAGGCACATGCAGCCGGGAACTCGCGCATGTGCGGGCCATTCTGAAATAGCGAAAGCGAGCCGAAGCCAAAGCCGGCCAGCGGCGCTGTCATCGGCGAGGCAACTCGGCGACGCGGCCGAACGAAGACGGCCCACTTACGATGCGTCGAATGCCCGTTGTCGTCGTGCTGCCGGGTAGCGGGACGTGCGTTCTGGAAATACCCCGCCGTTCCGCACCTCTCTAGTGCTCGACAGCATTCAGCCGGAGCATTTTCCATGCGAGAGCAGCACCCATCGAACGACGTCGGCTCGGGAAGATCCGGATCGCACCGGTTCACCCTGATACAGCCCGCCGTGGCACTCACGGCCGGCATGCTGTGGCTCGTCCCGGCTGCGACGTCCGCTCAAACGACCATGCCGGGAATGCAGCCTTCCACCGGCATGCTGGCGACGTCGCCGCTCAACCCGCAATCCACGCGGCCCGTCGGCGTTCCGCTGGGATCGACCGAGATCGCAACACCCGGCATTTCGCCGCTCAATCCGGCGCAAAGCACGGCGGGTTGTGCCGGATCCGGCAATACCGCCTCGTCCGGAGCCTTGTTCGACGGCGGCGGACTGTCCGGGGGCTCATCCGTCACGTGCAACGGCAGCATCACGGCGGCGCCTCCGCTGCCTTCAGCATCGACGGTCGGACGCGTCGGGATACCGCTCGGAGCCACCGAGCTCGGCGGCGCCGGAATCAGTCCGTCCGTTCCGGTGCAAGGCCCTGCCGCAACCGACAGCACGACTTCGATCAGCGGCTCAAGCAATCCCTGACATCCAGGACGATCTCATGAAACGAAATCTCGCCATCGCGCTTGTCGCTCTCGCCGCGATTCTCGTCGGAGCCGGCCTCTGGTTCTTCGCCGCGGACCGGAAGCCGGTCGTCGCCGCCGCGCCAGTGCCCGCGGCCGTACCGGTGGTCACCGCCGCCGTCACCGGCAAGGACGTTCCGATCTATCTGCGCGGCATCGGCACCGTGATCGCCTACAACACCGATGTCGTGCGCAGCCAGATTCAGGGACAGATCGTCAAGATCGCCTTCACTGAGGGACAGACCGTCAAGGCCGGAGATCTGCTCGCCCAGATCGACCCGCGTCCCTACGAGGCCCAGATCGAGCAATTGACGGCCAATCGCGACCGAGATCAGGCCCAACTCACCAATGCCGAAGCCAATCTCTCCCGCTACAGTAAACTCGGTGACAAGGGTTATGCGACCCCGCAGCTGATCGAGACGCAGACCGCGCAGGTGGCCCAACTCAAGGCCGCCGTGAAAGCGGACCAGGCGCAGATCGACGAGGCCAACGTCCAACTCAGCTACACGCGCCTGACATCGGCCATTCCCGGCATCACCGGCGTCCGCCAGATCGATGTCGGCAACGTGATTCATCCGACCGACCCGAACGGTCTCGTCGTCGTCACCCAGATCGAGCCGATTTCGCTGCTGTTCACCCTTCCGCAGACGGATCTGCCCGTGATCCAGGAACACGAAGCAAAAGGCCAGTTGAAGGTCATCGCCTACAGCCAGGACAACAAGATGAAGCTCGGCGAAGGCACGCTGCTGCTCGTCAACAACGAGATCGCAGGGACGACCGGCACCGTCCAGCTCAAGGCCACATTCGCCAATCACGAGCACCGGCTGTGGCCGGGACAGCTGGTGAATGCCCGGCTGCTGCTGAAGATTCAGAAGGATGCGCTGACGGTCGCCGGCTCCGCAGTCCAGCAGGGCCCGAACGGCACCTATGTCTATGTCGTCGCTCCCAACCAGACCGCTTCCTTGCGTCCTGTTCACGTCGCGCAGATCAGCGAGGGGCAGGCCCTGATCGACCAGGGACTGAAATCAGGCGATACCGTCGTCGTCGACGGTCAGTATCGGCTGACGGAAGGAAGCCAGGTTCGGGAACTGCACGGCAAGGCCGCGCGCGAAGCCGACCTGCAAAGCTCCGTGCAGGACGCGCTCCCATGAACTTGTCCGCGCCCTTCATCCTGCGGCCGATTGCAACCGCTCTGCTGATGGCGGGCCTGCTGCTGTGCGGCCTCGCGGCCTACCCCCTGTTGCCGGTCGGCGCGCTGCCGAACGTCAACTACCCGACGATCCAGATCTCGGCGCAACTGCCCGGCGCCGACCCCGGAACCATCGCCTCGTCGGTCGCGACGCCACTCGAACAGCAGCTCAGCCAGATCCCCGGCGTCACGCAGCTCACCTCGTCCAGCGCACTCGGCGTCGCCCAGCTCACGGTTCAGTTCGAGCTGTCGCGCACGGTGGACAGCGCGGCGGTCGACGTGCTCTCCGCGATCAATGCCGCGAGCCCGTACCTGCCGCAGAACATCCCCTACCCGCCGACGATCAGGAAGGTGAATCCGGCGGAAACGCCGATCATGCTGATCGCGCTGACGTCAGAGTCGATGCCGCAGACCACGGTCGATGCCTACGCGGAAAACATCCTGCTGCCCAAGATTTCCCAGGTGCCGGGCGTGGGCCTCGTCGGGATCGGCGGCCAGCAGAAGCCCGCCATCCGCATCCGCGTCAATCCGCGGGCGCTCGCCGCCCGCGGCATCGGCCTCGAAGACGTCCGCACCGTGATCGCCGGCGCCAATGTCGACCTGCCCAAGGGCACGCTCAACAGCCCGCGCGTCACTTATACGCTCAATACCAACGACCAGTTGCTGAAGCCCTCCGCCTATGAAGCCCTCATCATCGCCTATCGCAACGGCTCGCCGGTGCGGCTGCGCGACATCGGCTCGGCGATCGAGGGGCCCGAAAACGATCTGCTGGCCGGCTGGTACGGCAAGGACCCCGCCGTCATCCTCGCCGTCCAGCGCGTCCCCGGCGCCAACGTCATCGAAACCGTCGATCGCATCAAGAAACTGCTGCCGCAGCTGCAGGCCTCCGTTCCGCCGGCGATCAAGGTGACGATCGCCGCCGACCGCACCGCCACGATTCGCGCCGCGGTTACCGATGTGCAATTCACGCTGCTGTTGACCGTTGCCTTGGTGGTGATGGTCATATTCCTATTCCTGAGGAATTTCTGGGCCACCATCATCCCGGCGATCACGGTTCCGCTGGCGCTGATCGGCACCTTCGCGGTCCTCTACGTACTCGGCTACAGTCTCGACAACCTCTCGCTGATGGCGCTGTCGATCGCGGTGGGATTCGTGGTCGACGACGCCGTGGTGGTCATCGAGAACATCGTGCGCCATCTCGAGCAGGGCATGACGCCCATGGAGGCTGCGCTCAAAGGCTCCAGCGAAATCGGCTTCACGATCGTCTCCATCACCCTGTCGCTGATCGCGGTGTTCATCCCGCTGTTCCTGATGGGCGGCTACGTCGGAAAGCTGTTCCAGGAGTTCGCCGTCACGATCACCGCATCGCTGCTGCTGTCGCTGGTGATCTCGCTCACCTTGACGCCGATGATGTGCGCGCGCCTCCTGAAGGACGAATCGCGCAGGAAGCATGGCCGGCTCTATCTCCTGTTCGAGCGCGGCTTCGATGGCCTGCTTGCGCTGTACGCGCGCGGCCTGCGCGTCGTGCTGCGCCATCGCTTCGTGACGCTGCTCGTGATGCTCTCGACCATCGCGCTGACCGGCTATCTCTACGTGATCATCCCGAAAGGCTTCTTCCCGCAACAGGATACCGGACAGATCGTCGGCATCACCGAGGCTGCCCAGGACATCTCCTTCCCCGCCATGTCCGAACGCCAGCAGGCGGTCGTCGACATCCTGTCAAAGGATCCGGCGATCCAGTCGGTGGCGAGCTATATCGGTCCGGGCGGCCCGACCGCGACCCTCAACCAGGGGCGCATCTTCATCGTCCTGAAGCCGAAGCCCGAACGCAAGGCCAGCGCCGACCAGGTGATCGCGCGGCTGGAACCCCAGCTCGCCCATATCCAGGGCATCAAGCTTTACATGCAGTCGGCCCAGGACATCACGATCGGCGCGCGCCTGTCGAAGACGCAGTATCAGTACACGCTGACGGACGCCGATTCCAACGAACTCAACCACTGGTCGGCGATCTTCCTGGAGAAGATCCGCGCGCTCGACGTCGTCGCCGACGTCGCGAGCGACCAGGCCAATGCCGGCCCGAGGCTGCAGGTCACCGTCAATCGCGAAGTCGCCTCGAGCTTCGGCATCCTGCCCACGACGATCGACAACACCCTCGACGACGCCTTCGGTCAGCGCATCGTCTCCACCATGTTCACCTCGCTGAACCAATACCACGTGGTCATGGAGGTCGATCCAGCCTTCCAGTATGGGCCTGACGCGCTCAAGGATATCTACCTGAACTCGGCCACCGGCCAACAGGTCCCTCTGAGCACGCTGGTCCACAGCGTCATCATGCCGGCGCCGATTCTGATCAATCACCAGGGCCTGTTTCCCTCGGTGACGATCTCGTTCAACCTGCGACCGGGCGTAGCGCTGGGCGATGCGGTGACGGCGATCCAGAAGATCGAGAAGGACACCGGCAAGCCCGCCTCGCTGTCGACCTCGTTCCAGGGCAACGCGCAAGCCTTCCAGTCGTCCCTGTCCGGCACGCCGTTGCTGATCGGGGCGGCGCTGATCGTGATCTACATCATCCTCGGCGTCCTCTATGAGAGCCTGATCCATCCGATCACGATCCTGTCGACGCTGCCTTCAGCCGGCATCGGCGCGCTGCTGCTGCTGCTGGCAGTCCACATGGATCTCAGCGTCATCGCCATCATCGGCATCATCCTGCTGATCGGCATCGTCAAGAAGAATGGCATCATGCTGGTCGACTTCGCCCTGGAGGTGGAGCGCAATCAAGGGCTGAGCCCTGAGGAAGCGATCTACCAGGCCTGCACGCTCCGCTTTCGTCCGATCCTGATGACGACCATGGCCGCGCTGCTCGGCGGTGTGCCTCTGATGCTCGGCAACGGCACCGGCGCCGAACTGCGCCAGCCGCTCGGCTACACGATCGTCGGCGGCTTGATGCTCTCGCAGATCCTGACGCTCTACACCACGCCCGTGGTCTATCTCTATCTCGACCGGCTCGGCAATTGGTTCACCAACCGCAAGCCACATGCGGTCGAGACACCCGCCCCCTCCACGAGTGAAGCAGATGCCGGATTGGGCCATGAGTCCGCTTGATCAGGTGAGCGTCGGCATGACGGCGGAAAAGCTGGTGACCGTCACGGCGGAGATGACGGTCGGCCACGTGGTCCCGGGAATGCCTGAAGTCTACGGCACGCCGATGATGATCCTGCACATGGAGATGGCGGCGGGATGGGCGATCCAGCCGTCCCTGCCGACTGGCTATGTCAGCGTCGGGATGATGGTCGACGTCCGTCATCTGGCGGCGACGCCGGTAGGCCGCACCGTGCGCGCGGTCGCACGGGTCGTCGCCGTCGAAGCCAGGAGCGTCCTGTTCGAAGTCGAGGCCTGGGACGGCGGCCGCAAGATCGGCGACGGGACCCATCGGCGCGGCGTTGTCGATGTCGCCGAGTTCGAGAGGCGTTTCGGGGTGACGAGGCCCACCGCGGCGTTGGCTTAACGTTGCGGAATCCTTCCCGCGGCAACATCCCGGATCTGCGCGCAGGCTCGCATGGTGACGCCGTGCGTTTTGACAAAGGGTCCGCGAAAACGCAAAAGACCGGTTTTTCACGGTGCGGTACATGGCTTGCATCCCGCGTCCGGACATCCGGGCTCGGGAATTGGTCTCATGCCCGGCGAGTATCTCTTGGACCTCTTCAATCTGCTGGCCCAGCCCGGACTCGCTCACGAAGGCAAGGAACCCGCGACGGCCCGCCACACGAGGACGGACTGTCGCGCATCGTGGCCCGACCATTCGCGCTACGCTCATCCCGTCCTTTGGGTCCTGGGAGGCGTTGCGCTCGGCGTGTTGTCATTCGCTTGCTTCCTGCTCGGGATCGACCTCACCACTAGCGCCCTCGCCCTGCTGGTCGTCATTGTCGTGTTGTCGTTGCTTGCGATCGCCGGCTTGGTCAGGCGGCAGCACCGGCTCGAGCGAGAGGACGTCTTGCGGCGGCGTCAGGTCGCCCATCTCGCCGAGGCCCAGAAGCTCAGCCACACCGGCAGCTTTGGCTGGAACGTCGCCAGCGGCGAGCTGTTCTGGTCCGAAGAGACGTTCAGGATCTTCGATCTCGAGCCAACCTTACCGCCGTCGCTCGACACTATCCTGAAGCGTACGCATCCCGACGATCTCAATGCCGTACGCGAGGCGCTCGATCGCGCCGCGAACGACAGGAACGACTTTTCCCTGGAGCATCGGCTGATCCTGAGCGATGGCTCGATCAGGCACATTCGCGTGGTCGCCCGTGGAATGTCGGAAGATCGCGGACAATTTCGGTTCATCGGCGCGGTCATGGATATCACCGCCCAGAAGAAGGACCACACCGAGCTGGAGCGGAGCGAGCAGCGGTACCGCCACCTGTTCGGTCGCATGCCGATCGCCCTCCGTCAGCTCGACGCCAGCAGATTGGTGGTGCTGTTCCGAAAACTGCGAGCCGAGGGCATCAAGGACCTCGGCAGCCATTTCGACAGCCATCCCGACTTTCTCCGGACCTGCATGGACGCGCTCTCGTTTCAGGAAGCCAACGAACGAGCCATCCAGATGTTCGGAGGAGGCGTCGACGGCTATGTCGGGCGTTCCATGTCCGACACCTGGAAGGCACGCCCGGATACGTTTCGGCGGGCCATGGAGTCCCGCTTTCGCGGTGAAACGAACTTCGAGGAAGAGACCAAGATGGTGACCTGGGACGGCCGCGTCGTCGACGTTCTGTTCACAACGGCCCGCGTCGGCCCAATCAATGATCTCGAAATAAGCCTGGTCGCCACGATCGACATCTCGCAACGCGTCCGCGCCCAGGAGAGGCTTCGGCAGGTGCAGGCGGAGTTCGCGCATGCGGCACGCGTCTCGATGCTCGGCGAGCTCACCGCCTCCATCGCGCACGAAGTCAACCAGCCTTTGGCCGCCATCGCGACCAACGCCGCTGCCGGTCTGCGCTGGCTGAACAGGCCGATTCCCGATATGGCCGAGGTCCGCAGTACAATCGAAAATATGGCCACGGATACGAGGCGGGCCGCGGACATCGTGGCGCGTGTTCACGGGATGGCTTCGCGCAAGGCGCCGGAGCGCGCCGTTCTGTCGCTTGACGATGTCATTCGCGAGGCGCTTCTGTTCCTGCGCCACGAGATGGAATCCCGCGGCGTAACGATCCTGCACCGGCCCGACGCGGAATCTGCACTCGTGCTCGGCGACCGCACCCAGCTCCAGCAGGTGATCGTCAATCTGGCCATCAACGCCGTGCAGGCGATGACGCAGGCGGGACGCGACCATGGCAGGATCGTCATCACCACCGCCGCGCAGGACGCGACGACCCTGTGCTGCTCCGTGGAGGACAACGGTCCCGGCATCTCCGCCGAACATGCCGGCCGGCTGTTCGAAAGCTTTTTCACGACCAAGGAGTCCGGCATGGGCATGGGACTGCCGATCTGCAGGTCCATCGTCGAAGCGCATGGCGGCCGCATCGACGCCGAAGGCCTTGGCGCCGAAGGCCTTGGCGCCGATCGCGGCGCCCGGTTCTGGTTTACGCTGCCGATCGCGACGCCGGCGTCATCGCCGCCATCCGGTCGGGACGCCGACGCCTGACCCCGCCTGCTCTATTGCGCCGGGGCGGTAGAGCGCACCAGGCGGATCGGGATGCCCTTGAATGACGGCGTGAAGCTGAGGGGATCACGGGCATAGAGCGGCACCAGCGGATTGGTCTCCGGATAGTACGCGGCACAGCAGCCGGTCGGAAACGAATACGCAACCACGCGGAAGTTGCGCACGATACGCTCGGCGCCGTCGGTCGACTCCGTGATCAGGTCGACGCGATCGCCGTCCGCGAGCCCGCGCTTCTTCAGTTCATATTCGTTGAGGAAGACCACGTCGCGCTGGCCGAAGACGCCGCGATAGCGGTCCGACAGCGAGTAGAGCGTCGTGTTGTACTGGTCGTGGCTGCGTATCGTGCTGAGCCACAGGAAATCCGGATCGGCCTGCGGTGGGTCCTCGCCGCAGCCGTCAAACACCAGGAAATTGGCCTTGCCGGACGGCGTTGCCCAGATGCGCTCCCGCGCGGTCGAGGTCAGATGGAAGCCGCCGGGAATGCGGATACGGGCATTGTAGCTCTCGAAGATAGGGAAGACGGCCTCGATCGCATCCCGGATGCGATCGTAGTCGCCCACAAAGCCGTCCCAATCGACCACCGTGCGCTCGCCGAGCGTCGCCTTGGCGAGGCCTGCGATGATCGCGACCTCGCTGAGAAGATGCTCCGATGCCGGCTTGTTGCGACCGCCCGAGGCGTGGACCATCGACATCGAATCCTCGACCGTGATCGACTGCGGCCCCGATTCCTGAATGTCGATCTCGGTTCGCCCGAGGCACGGCAGGATCAGGGCGGCGCGGCCATGGATCAGATGGCTGCGGTTGAGCTTGGTGGAGACGTGGACGGTCAGATCGAGTTTGCGCAGCGCGGCCTGCGTCGCCTGCCAGTCGGGTATGGCCGCGGCAAAGTTGCCGCCCATCGCGAAAAAGACCTTCACCTCACCGCGGATCATCGCCTCCAACGCCGTCACGACGTTGTGTCCCGGCGCGCTCGGCGGTTTGAAGCCGAAGCGGTGCTCGAGGCGCTCGAGAAAATCCGCCTTGGGGATCTCCGTGATCCCCACGGTTCGGTCGCCCTGCACGTTGGAATGACCGCGAACCGGACAAACGCCGGCGCCGTCGCGTCCTACATTGCCGCGCAAGAGCGCAAGGTTGGCGATCTGCTGCACGTTGTGCGCACCACGCTGGTGCTGGGTAATGCCCATGCCGTAGACAAGGATGGCGCGCTCCGCCTTCATATAGGCGCCGGCGGCATATTCCAGGTCCTCGCGCGTTAGGCCGGACTGGCGTTCGATGTCGGGCCATTGCGTTCGCTTGAGATCGCCGATCAGCGCTTCGATGCCGGCGGTGTGCCCGCGAATGAAATCCCAGTCCAGGATCTCGGGCTGCTCGGCCGCACGGGCAGCCTCGTCCGCTTCGACGAGGAGCTTCATGATCCCCTTGAGGACGGCGACGTCGCCACCGACACGCACCTGGAAAAGCTTCGAGCTGATCGTCGTCGACGACAGCGTGATCATCTCAACCGGGCTCTGCGGCGCCTGGAAGCGCTCCAGCGCCCGCTCGCGGAACGGATTGAACGAGATGATCGAGGCCCCTCGGCGGGCCGCGTTGCGCAGGCTGGTCATCATGCGCGGGCTGTTGGTGCCTGGATTCTGGCCGAAGATGAAGATGCAATCGGCCTTGTCGAAATCCTCCAGCAGCACGGTGCCCTTGCCGACGCCGAGCGATTCCGGCAGGCCGACGCTGGTCGCCTCGTGGCACATGTTCGAGCAGTCGGGAAAGTTGTTGGTGCCGTACTCGCGCACGAACAGCTGATAGAGGAAGGCGGCTTCGTTCGAGGTTCGCCCGGACGTATAGAACTCCGCCATGTTCGGATCCGGCAGCGCATTCAGCTCGCGGCCGATCATGGCGAACGCATCGCCCCACTGCACCGGGAGATAGCGGTCGGATGCGGCGTCATAGGCCATCGGATGGGCGAGCCGACCGACCATTTCGAGATCGTAATCGTTCCAGCTCGCGAGCTCCGTGACGGTATGCTCGGCAAAGAATTCGGGCGTGCAGCGCTTCGATGTCGTCTCCCAGGCGACCGCCTTGCCGCCGTTCTCGCAGAATTCGAATGACGAGGTGTGCTTCGGATCGGGCCAGGCGCAGCCGGGGCAATCAAAACCCTCCGGCTGATTCATCCTGCTGAGCGTGGCTGCGCCCTTCAGCGGCGCCCGCTGCACCAGAAGCGCCTCGCTGAGCGCCTTGAGTGCGCCCCAGCCGCCGGCGGGTTCACGGTAGGGACGAACCGATTTCGTTGTCATCTCGATATCTCGCGATATGGCAATTCTCCGGGCCAGTTAAGGATCGTGCGGGCAGAGCCGTCTTTTCAAAACGAAGCCGAATTTCGCAATTGCACATGTTCGGAGCCGGCCGCAGCAGCCAGTGCATTCCGGCAAAAAGAGCGCGTTCACGGAAGCTGAAACGGCGACCGGAAACTAGGTTTGTCAGTTGGAGCCCCGTCGCTACGGAGGGCTTTCGACATTTTTCAGGAGCGACCCAAGATGTTCTCAAGACGTGATTTGCTGGCCATGTCCGCGGCAGGCGCCGCGATGGTCGGCTCCAGCGCGCAGGCCGCAACTTTCGGCAATCCGGACGAGCCGCCGCAAGGCGCCGTGAACGCCAAGAGCCCGGGAAGCCTGTCCGATCCCGGTCCTCAAGATCCAGACCTTGCCAAGCACTTCCCCTCAGCCCAAACCCCGCCCCCGACGGACGTCGGCGGCCTGCCGATGGATTGGGCCTCGTTCAACAATGCGCCGAGGCGCATCCAGAATGGCGGCTGGGCCCGTCAGGTCACGGTCGAGGATTTCGCCATCTCGAAGGAGATCTCCGGCGTCAATATGCGGCTGGCTGCCGGCGGAATCCGCGAGCTGCATTGGCACCAGGCTGCCGAATGGGCGATCCTGACCTACGGCTCCTGCCGCGTCACCGTGCTCGACACGCAGGGGCGCCCCTATGTCGGCGACCTCAAAGTCGGCGACCTCTGGTATTTTCCGCCGGGCGCGCCGCATTCGCTGCAGGGCTTGGGCCCCGATGGTTGCGAGTTCGTGATCTGTTTCGACGACGGCCACGCCAATGAATTCAACACGCTCCTGGTGACCGACTGGTTCGCCCACACGCCGCCCGAGGTGCTGGCGAAGAACTTCGGTGTTCCGGCCGACGCGTTCGCAAAGATCCCGCTGCACAACCGCTGGATCTTCCAGGGGACCGTGCCCGGCGATCTCGCCGCCGATCGCGCAGCCGTTGCAAAGCACGCCGAAGCGCCTCCCTACCCCTTCGTCCACTCGCTCGGCGGCTCGGCCCCGGTCAAGGAGAGCTCCGCCGGCAGCATCCGCGTCGCCGACAGCACCACCTTCAAGGTTGCCACCACCGTCGCTGCGGCGCTGGTGTCGATGCCGCCGGGGGCTATCAGGGAGATGCACTGGCATCCGAATGCCGACGAGTGGCAGTACTATATCAAGGGCAAGGCGCGGATGACGGTGTTCGACACCGGCCCCAATGCGCTGACGACGGACTTCGGGGCCGGCGACATCGGCTATGTCCGGCGCAATCTCGGCCACTATGTCGAGAACGTCGGCGACACCGAGCTGCAGTTCGTCGGCGTGTTTCGAGCCCCTCGCTACGAGGAGGTGTCGCTCTCCTACTGGCTGACGCACACGCCACCCAAGCTGGTCGCCCAGCACTTCAACATCGATGAGAAGCTGATCGCCCAATGGCCGGACAACAGCCCCGGCGTCATGCCCAAATCCTGAACCAGCCTCGCAACAGTTCTGAACGAGAAAGGCGCCGAAACCGGCGCCTTTCTTTTTATCCGTGACAGCTCACGGCAACTTCGCGCGTGCAGCCGTCAGTAGTGATCGGCAGCAGGGGCCGACTTGCCGCGGAAGACGCGATAGCCGATCGCCACATAGAGCAGCATCAGCGGGAATACGAACAGGCCGGCGCCCCAGAACATGAATGCGAGACTTGCATGAGGCGCCGCGGCCTCGTCGATCGTGACGACGAACGGAATCATGTAGGGCCAGAACGACAGGGCGAGCGTGGCGAAGGCCGCGACGAAGATCAGGGCGACCATATGGAACGGCCAATAGTCGTCATGGCGCAGGATGCTCTTGGCCAGCATCGCGGCCGCACCGGCACCGATCACGGGAAACACGAACAGATAGGGCCGGTCGGTCCAGCGTAGTAGAATCGGAAGATGTTCGACAAGCGCATACGCAAAGACGACGACCAGGAAGACCAGGACGCCGATCGCCAGCGGCGGGATCTGGCGCCGTGCGGTATCCCGAACGGGACCGTCGCACTTCCGCACCAGCCAGCAGGCGCCGAGCAGCGAATAGCCGAAGCAGAGCCCGATCCCGCACAGCGCGGAAAAGGCGGTCAGCCAGCCGAGCGTTCCGCCGGTATAATCGCCGTTGGAGAACTGGAGTCCTTCGACGAGAGCGCCGACCATCGCGCCCTGCATGAAGCTGGCGGCAAACGAGCCCACGACGAAGCTGACGTCCCAGACCCAGCGCGAACTGAGCGCCTTGCCGCGAAACTCGAACGCTACGCCGCGCAGGATCAATCCGAGCAGCATCACGAGAACAGGGATATAGAAGGCCGACATCACCATGGCGTAGACCACGGGAAACGAGCCCCACATGATCACGCCCGTGACGATCAGCCAGGTTTCATTGCCGTCCCAGACCGGAGCGACAGTGCTCAGCATGGCATCCCGCTGCGACTCGCCGCCGGCCACGCTGAACAGCATGCCGACGCCAAGATCGAAGCCGTCGAGGAGGAGATAGATCAGGATGCTGATGGCAAGAAGGGCAACCCAGTACATCACCATGGCTATTCTCCCGCCCCGAGATAGCTGCGCGCGGCCGGCACCTGATCGGCGAGCGACATCGGCCGATTGGGCACGGGAACGTGGAGCGGCCTGCCGCCGAGTCCCGCCGGGCCGGCGCGCAGCAGCCGATAGATGTAATACGTCCCGAACGAGAAGATGAAGGCGTAGACCGCGACGAACAGGATCAAAGAGGTCATCGCAGCCGACGCGGTCAGGAACGGCGTCACGGCGTCCGCAGTCCGCAACACGCCATAGACCGTCCATGGCTGGCGCCCCACTTCCGCGGTGTACCAGCCGGTGAGGATCGCGACCCACGGCAGCGGGAAGCTGAGGAAGATGCCCCACAGCAAGAGGCGGTTCCGATCGAGCCGATGCTTGAGGCCGAGCCAGGTCCCGAGCCAGGCCAGCCCGAGCATCACGAAGCCGCAGCCGACCATGATGCGGAAGGCAAAGAACGGGATCAGCACCGGCGGCCGGTCCTGCGGCGCGAAGCTGGTGAGGCCGACCTCTTTCGACGTCAGGCTCATGCTGCCGATGATGCTCCCGAGCACGGGAATCGATATCGCGTACTTGTTCGATTCGGTGCTCGAATCCGGGATCGCGATCAGCACCTCGGAGGCCGGTTGCTCGTCATGCCAGCGCGCCTCGATCGCGGCGAACTTGGCCGGCTGGTAATCGTGGACATAGTCGCCGACGAGATGCCCGATGAAGAGCTGGACCGGCAGCAGCACCGCCGCAAGTGCGAGGCCCATCCGCAGCATGACATGAGCCTCGGGGCGATAGGTCCGCCGCAGCAAATACCACGCGCCGGTTGCCGCCACGCAGAACGCGCCAGTCAGGTAGGACGCGAGCAACATATGCGGAAACCGGACCCAGACCACGCGATTGAAGATGATCTGCGTCCAGTCATCAGGCACGAACTGGTCGTTCTGCAGGACGTAGCCGGTCGGCACCTGCATCCAGCTGTTGTTGACCATGATCCAGAACGCCGAAAGCGTCGTCCCGAGCGCGACCATCGCCGTCGAGAACAGGTAGAACCACGGCGGCACCCGGGGGCGACCGAAGATGAGGATGCCGAAGAAGGCCGCCTCCAGCATGAAGGCGGTGAACGTCTCGTAGGAGAGCAGCGGCCCCTGGATCGGGCCCGACATCTTCGAGAGCACGCTCCAGTTCGTTCCGAACTGGAACGCCATCACCACGCCCGATACGACGCCCATGCCGAACGCCACGCCGAAGATCTTCAGCCAGAACGCGAACAGGGTCCGGTAGACGGGCTTGCCACTGTACTGGTGCATCGCTTCGAGCACGGTGAGCCAGGCGGCAAGCCCGATCGTGAACGCCGGGAAGATGATGTGGAACGAGATGGTGAAAGCGAATTGCAGCCGCGACAGAAGGAGCGCCGTCGGGTCCATCGAACATTCTCCGTTGGTTCACGCCCGTTTCGCGGCCGCCGGCGCGCGTGCGGCCGGCTGCGGAATGTTGTCGACCTTGAGGACCGCGGCGGTCGCTGCACGAATCTGGCGACAGAAATCCGCATCGTCGATCAGCGACACGCCATAGGACGGGATGATCTGCTTCAGCTTGGGCAGCCAGGCGCTTGCCGTCAGCTCGCCGGCGAAGCACTTCTCGAGCACGCTGATGGCGATGAACGCGGCAGTGGACGCCCCCGGTGAAGCACCGAGCAGGGCCACCAGCGAATGATCGTCCGCGCCGACGAGCTCGGTCCCGAACTCGAGCAACCCACCACGCTTGACATTGGGCTTGATGATCTGGACCCGCTGGCCCGCAACCTGCAGCCTCCAGTCCTTCGGGTCGGCCTTCGGGAAATATTCGTCGAGCGCCGCGAGCCGGTGTCCCTCGGATTGCAGCACCTGCCCGACCAGGTATTCGGTGAGATCGAAATTGTCGCGCGCCACCGAAAGCAGCGGCTTGACGTTGGCGGGACGAATGGACTCGAAGAGATCGAGCAGCGAGCCGTGTTTGAGGAATTTGCTCGAGAAGCCGGCATAGGGACCGAACAGCAACGAGTGCTGGCCGCCGATCACCCGTGTATCGAGATGCGGCACCGACATCGGCGGGGAGCCGACCGCGGCCTTGCCGTAGACCTTGGCATGGTGACGCTTGTTGATCTCGGGATCATCGCAGCGCAGCCAGATCCCGCTGACCGGGAAACCACCATAGCCGCGCCCCTCCGGGATACCGGATTTCTCCAGCAACGGCAGCGCGCCGCCGCCGGCACCGATGAAGACGAACTTTGCGCGCACCGATCGCGTCTCGCCGCTCGCGGTGTCGCGCACTTCGACGCGCCACCGGCCGCCCTGCTCCCGGTCAAGACCGGTGACACAGCTGTTGTAGTGGACGGCGCAGCCCGGCTGGTTGACCAGATGCTTGACCAGCAGATGCGTCAACGAGCCGTAGTCGACGTCGGTGCCGGTGATGATCCGTGTTGCGGCAACCGGCTCGTCGCCAGTCCGTCCGTCCATCACCAGCGGCGCCCATTCGGCAATCTGCCTGGGATCCTCGGTATGCTCCATCCCCTCATAGCAATGATGGGCCGACATCGCCTTGAACCGCTTTCCGAGAAATTCGACGTTCTCCGCGCCGTGCACGAAGCTCATATGCGGGACCGGATGGATGAACGCTTGCGGATCCGCGATCTCTCCGCGCCCGATCAGGTAGGACCAGAACTGCCGGGACAGATCGAACTCGACATTGACCTGGAGCGCCTTGGAGATGTCGATGCTGCCGTCGGGCCGCTGCGGCGTATAGTTCATCTCGCAGTTCGCCGCGTGGCCGGTACCGGCATTGTTCCAGGAGTCGGAGCTTTCCTGCGCGCAATCCCCGAGAATCTCGCACATCTGGATCGACAGAGAGGGCTCGAGCTCCTTGAGAAAGACGCCGAGGGTCGCGCTCATGATGCCGGCGCCAATGAGGACGACATCAGTTTCGCGGTCGGAAGCTGCTGACATGGCTATTTCCTTCGTCGGGTGTTGCTGCTTTGGATGGCTCGATCAGGCCCGCACCGATTGCCGCACCTTGGCGCGGAACGGCACGTCCGCTCCCGGGCGCAGGATCACGTAGGCACGGCGCCAGGATGAATCGTCGGTCAATTTCCAGCTATGCCCCGAGCCGGCGGTGTCCTCCGCCAGCAGGATGTTGCCGGGGTGGAGCAGGAAGTGGTGGCCGTCACGCGTCTGGAAATCGAGCGATCCGCTGAGCGTGATCACCAGCTGCCGGATCGGCGCGGTGTGCCAGGCGAAAGCTCCGCCCGATTCCGTTTCCTGAAAGGAGACGCTGGCGGCATCGATCTTTCCGGTCAGGAAGTCGCCGCGCTGTCCCGGCTCCAGCTCGAGGAAGCCTTCCTCGAAATGCGAGTTGTTGTCCTCTCCGGTCCATAGGCGCACACAGCGGATCATCGTGTCTCTCCTTGCATTGTGGTTGCGCCGCCTGCGCGGCGTCGTTCGGACCGGAACGGCACCTCGGCGTCCGGCTCGAGAACCGTGTAGAGGCGCCGCCACGGCGCCTCGTCCGTCATGGTCCAATTGTGGCCCGTCCCACCGGTATCTTCCGTGAACAGGACATCGCCCGGGCGCAGCGTGAAGCTTCCATCCGCAGTTTCGAACCGTAGCGTCCCGCTCAGGGACATGACGAGCTGGCGCGCTGCGTCGGGATGCCAGCCGAGTTTCGGATCTGCATCCGTTTCGTGGAACGAAGCGGCATCGATCCGAAGCTTTGCGCTGAGCGCATCGCCCCTCGCCCCGCGCGCGAGCTCGACGACGCCATCCTCGAAGTGCGACTTGCCATCCGCACCCGTCCAGAGTCTGACGCACCGGATCATTGCCGCCGCCCCTTCAGCCGGCCTTCGCGCCGATTGCGAGCGGCACCTTGATCTCGGCCACATAGGGCTTGACCATCTTGGCGGGATCCACGATGCGGTCGAACTCCGGCTCGGTCACGAAACCGAGCTTGAGCGCCGCCGACTTCAGCGTGAGATCGTTGTCCATCGCATAGTGCGCGATCCGCGACGCCTTGTCGTAGCCGATTACGGGCGCCAGCGCCGTCACGAGCATCAGCGATCTCTCGACATACTCCTTGATCTTCCTGTGGTTCGGCTCGGTGCCCTCGACGAGGAAGGTGCGGAAATTGGTGCAACCATCGGTCAGGATGGTGACGGACTGCGCGATGTTGTGGATGATCAGCGGCTTGTAGACATTCATTTCCAGATAGCCGCCGGCTCCGCCGAACCCGACGGCGACGTCGTTCGCCATCACCTGCACGGCGATCATCGTCAGCGCTTCGGCCTGCGTCGGGTTGACCTTGCCCGGCATGATCGACGAACCCGGCTCGTTCTCGGGGATCAGCAATTCGGCAAAGCCCGCGCGCGGGCCGCAGGACATCAGACGGATGTCGTTCGCGATCTTGTAGAGCGACCCCGCGAGCGTGCGGAGCGTGCCGGATAGCTGCACCAGCGCGTCATGCGCACCCTGGACGGCAAACTTGTTCGGTGCGCTGACGAAGGGCAGCCCCGTCAGCCGCGCGATTTCCGCGGCGACGGCCTCGGCGAAGCCCGGCGCGGCATTGATGCCGGTGCCGACGGCCGTGCCGCCCAGGGCGAGCCGGAAGACGCCCTTGAGCGCGTCGTCGATGCGGGCCAGATCGTCGGCGAGCATGCCGGCATAGCCGGACCATTCCTGCCCGAGCGTCAGGGGGGTCGCGTCCTGCATGTGGGTTCTGCCGATCTTGACGACGTCGTCCCACTGGCTCGATTTTGCCGCGATTGCGTCGTGCAACGCCTCGACCGCCGGAACGAGCCGCTCGGTCACGTTCATCGCGGCCGCGATGTACATGGCCGAGGGAAAGCTGTCGTTCGAGGATTGCGACATATTGACGTGATCGTTCGGGTGAACCGGATGCTTGCTCCCGAGCGGCGTGCCCGCGAGCTGGCAGCATCGGTTCGAGATCACCTCGTTCACGTTCATGTTGAATTGCGTTCCGCTGCCGGTCATCCAGACGTGAAGCGGAAACATGTCCTGATGTTGGCCGGAGAGGATCTCGTCGCAGACATGCGCGATCAGCTTGTGGACCTTGCCGTCGAGACGGCCGCCGGCGCAATTGGCGTTCGCGGCCGCCTTCTTCAGGATCGCGTAGGACTGGATCATTTCGCGCGGCATCAGGTCCTTGCCGATGCTGAAATGCTCGAGCGAACGCTGCGTCTGCGCCCCCCAGAGCTTGTCCGCGGCAACGTCCACTTCACCCAGGCTGTCCGTCTCTTTGCGAAGGTCGTTCATCCGTGCCTCTTGGCAGTTGACGTCGAAAGGCCATCTCGGCGCTGTTGGAAAGTGTACGCACCGCATGACGCGCACGCTTCCTTGAATGAACGTCCTTTTGCCGAATGGCATGGTGCGCGCTCCGCACCGTCAACGAGCGAAATCACGAGACTTGGATCGACGGTTCAGCTTCGCAGTTGCGGCCGGCAGAGCCAAAGAACGCACACCGACGATGCGATCGGCAGGACAAGGCTCCAGGCGTGCAGCCATTTCGTCACGCAGGCCCCGATGGCGGCCCCCGACAGGAACATCAGGCAGACCAGAAGCATGACTGCGGTGCCGCGCGCCGCATCGCGATCGGACGCAACTGATTGATCGATGGCACGGAGCATATTGCCGGTGACGGTGACGGTGAGATATTTCCAGCGTTCGACCTGCCTGAAGCTGGCCGACTGCAGCGCGGCGCCGAAGGAGATTCCGAGGATCGTGATCATGTCCGGAATCCGATGATACAACAGCATCACCGCTACCAGGCAGACGATCTCTCCGGCGAGGCAGAGCAGCGGCGACTTGAGGCGGATTGCCAGCGATGCGCCGAGCAGAAAGGCGGCAAGCGGAAGAAGATGATGGGTTGCCTGCCGCCATTGCCCGGACATGGCGTCGATGCCGAGGAAGATAACATTGCCGGTTTGCGAGCTTGCAAACACGCCGCCGAGCGAGAGCCACGTAAAGGCGTCGAGAAAGCCGCCCGTCATGCTCAGAAGAGACGCCACGAGAACCGATCGCTCCGGAGCATGGACGACGCTTCCGGTCTCGGCGACCGGTTCCGGAGATACGGCTTGCATCGCCATGTGCGTCGGCCCGCGAGGTCAGCAGCCGGCGTGCGTTGCGGCCTCATCCGGCAGCAGAACGCGACGCGGGTGCGTGAATACGCCGTATCCGTCATCGCGAGCGATCGCGAGCAGCGTGATCCCCGCTTCATCCGCGGTCTTGATCGCGAGTGCGGTGGGTGCGGATACGGCCACGATGACCGGTGCGCCGAGCATCGCCGCTTTCTGCACCATCTCGACCGAAACGCGGCTGGTCAGCAGTACCGCGCCATCGCACGCCGATCTCCCCTCGCGTACGATCGCGCCGGCGAGCTTGTCGAGCGCATTGTGCCGGCCGACGTCCTCTCTGACCAGGCCGATGCCGGCCCGCGGATGCCAGAAGGCCGCCGCGTGGACGGCCCGCGTTTGCTGATTGAGGATTTGGTGCGGAGAAAGGGCCTGCATGGCGCCCAGCAAGTCGCGCGCGTGAAAAACGATGCCCCGGCCCTTCACCCGCGCCGGCGCGCGGCGAGCCTGTTCGAGGCTCTCGATGCCGCATAGCCCGCAGCCAACGGGGCCGCTGATGGTTCGGCGCCGTGCAGCCAGGGATGCCGCGCGGTCACCATCGAGCCACATCCGAACCTCGACGCCGAGATCGTTCGGGATCAGCTCGATGCTGCTGATCTCGCTCGCACGTTCGACGATGGCCTCGGTGAGGCTGAAGCCGATACCGAAATCCTCCAGATCTCCCGGCGTGCCCATCATCACCGCCTGGGTCGAGCCGTTATAGGTGAGCGCAATCGCGGTCTCCTCGGCAACCAGCCGCGAGGTCGACCTCGTCTGACCGCCGCGCCAGGCAATCTCCCAATGCCGGGTGAATGTCGAGCCTTTCGCCATGACTCATACCGTCGCCGGCTGGGACGAATGGCGGGACGCGCGGCTCTTGAGCGCGACCCCGAATGCGATGAATCCCCATCCCTGGAAGATCAGGTCGACGACCAGCATCACACCAAGCAGCCACAAACCGATGGCGGGCCAAGCCGCAACCAGCATGACACCGACGCAGAAGGTCAGGACGCCCGCAGCCACGATCCAACGCCAGCCCGCGGCCGGCCGGATATGGAACCCGGCCCAGATCCTTATCACCCCGGCTACGACCAGGAAGGCGCACACTGCGAGAGACAGCGTGAACGAAGCGAGGATCGGATCGTAGAGTATGATGGCCCCGGCGGCCGCATAGACGATCCCGGCCAGTAGCCAAAGCAGGAATCCCCGCAAGCCGCGCACTGAAAACGCTTGCACGATCTGGAAAATGCCGGCGACCGCCATGGTGGCGCCGATGACCAGTACGGACGCGAGGTTCGCCGCCATAAGATTGGCAGATGCAACACCGCCGAGGATCAGTTCGCCGACACCCAGCGCAACGAACCAGCCCCATTTTCCGGTGATGGCGTGGATCGCCCATCCGAGCGAGGCCTTCGAGTTCGACATGTCCGTCATGGCTTGACCCTTGTTCGCACGACGATCCGCAGATCATGAATAGGGCAAGCGTATCGAGATCTGTCCCAAGTCATCTTTCGAGGACGCAGCGATATTATTTGATCCGCACGATACGGATCGTTGCGCGAGCGTCGCGACTAACGCGGGATGGTCACGACGGTCCTGAATCCGTCGGGGCCGCCGCGGACGTCGACGGTCCCGTGCAGACGCGCCGCAAGCGTCTCGACGATGGAGCGGTCCTCTTCCCGGTACCGACTTTCGTCGGACGAGCCGTTGTCCATGACGCTGCACGCAACCGACGTCGCCGTGAGCCATACTTCGAGACGAATGGCGCCTGCTCCGCAGTGGGATACGTGGCGCACCGCACCGGTGATCAGTTCGAAGACGATCATCCCCAGCAGCCAGCAGCGCTCAGAACTCATCTGCAGCGGATGCAGCAGCAGCGAGAGCGCAATACCCTTGTCTTCGAGACTCGAGCGGCTGATCGACCGGCACAATTGCTGAAGATAGGCCGCCAGATCGACGGTGGTGGTGAACTGCGGCATTTGCAGCGCGTGGTGAAGTTGTGCATGACCTTCCAGCCGGTCCTGCACGGAAGCGAGGGTCGCCCTCGCTTCGATGCCGTCGCAACGATCGGCCGCCTGCGCCACCAGATCAATCGCCGAGGCGAGCTCGTCGTCGATCCGGTGCGCGAGCTCACGCAGCAGCAGGCGCTCCGCCTTGACGCCGCCATCCGTCAGGAGTTCCGAGAGGCTGCTCATCCTTCACCCGCCTCCCGGCCCAACGGCGTGCTTTGCACTTACGGGTTCTGGCCGCTTCGGCCGGTCTCGTAGAGGAACCAGATGCGCCGTTCCGTTTCGTCGATCCAGTTTTCCAGGACGCTCGCGGTGGCGACATCGCCGTATTCGTCGCAGAGCTCGTGGACCCGGCGCATTTCCCGCGTTAGCTGCTGGTTGTCGCTGCGCAGCTCGGCGAGCATGTCCTGCGGATCGACATAGTCGGCATCGTTGTCGAGAATGCGCTGCTCGCGCGCGATGTGGCCGATCGAGCGTAGCGTCGTGCCGCCGATCTTGCGTGCGCGTTCGGCGATGTCGTCAGTCATGGCCAAGATTTGGTCGGCCTGCTCGTCGAGCATAAGGTGGTAGTCGCGAAAGTGGCTGCCCGACACGTGCCAGTGGAAGTTCTTGGTCTTCAGGTAGAGAGCGAAAACGTCGGCGAGCAGCGCTCTCAGCGCGGCTGGAACGTCCCGGTTCGCATTCGCTCCGAGATCCGTCGGGCTTTGGAGGTCAGCTTTGGTCATGGTCGGCATCCTTTGCTGGAGGTTGGAAACATCTAACCGCGCGGTGCGCGAGGAATCTTTCCGGCGCGAAAGATCCTTTTGGGATCGCACGCCTGCGAGGGGCGCCCGCCGGCGCGCAGCGGGTTCATTTCGCTTGTGTCACCCTGTCCCGCAGCGGCAGAAGCGACATCGATTCGAATACGCCATCGCGACGGATCAATGCGTGGAATAGCCCCGCCGCCAGATGCAGCAGCACGAGGGCAAAGAACGCGAAACCCAGATAGACGTGGGCATTCCAGAGCAGCGTGTGCATCAGGTCGCTCTGCGGCAGCAGTGCGGGAATTTGGATCCCGCCATACAGGACGACCGGATAGGCCGCGGCCCAGAGCATGCCGAGACCGAGCAACGGCATGACGATCATGAGGCCATACAGGAGCTGATGCGACAATTTTGCTCCAAACCTCATAGGTCTCGAAAGATCGGCCGGCAATGGCGGCGCACCGTAATGCAGCCGCAACGCCAGCCTGATCAGCACGAGGACCAGCAGGATGACGCCGATCGTCTTGTGGACCAGGATGAGCGGCAGATATTTCGGCGCGACCGTGGAGACCATGCCGACGCCAATGAACAGCATGGCGAGGATGCAGACCGCCATCAGCCAGTGCAGAACCCGCTGGATCAGGGCAAAACGATGAGGAGCGCTGGTCATGGCTTGGCGGTCCCGGTTCGCGGATAGTCCCTGGCTTCGGCCGCGCGCAGATCGTAGGATTTGCGGTAGACCGATGAGCGTGCAGCCGGGAACGGATCGTCCGACACCCGGATTCCCTGTGGCAGGACCGCCGGATCGAAATTGATGTCGCGGCACGGTCCATCGCGCTCCGGCTCGATCCGCTGCACGATCAGCGTTCCGACCTCCACTTTGCGACGGTTCTCCGGCCAGGCCTTGCTCGGATCCGCGGTCGGGTCGCCCGGATCGGCGACGGTCGTGACCATGGTCCATCGCAGTGGACCGGCGGTCCGGACCCGTTCGGTGATCTCCTGCTCGAGATAATCCGGCCCGCGCTTTTCGAGGTCGGCCTGCGAGATCGGAATGGGTTGCGCCGAGGGCAACAGCGACCATCGCACGGTGTGGTCGCCGCCTCCGGCGTCCGTGAAGACGAAGCTGTTGAGGCCGTTATAGGGCTCCTCCGCATAACTGCCGGTCCAGGGCGCCGTCTTGGCCCAGGCCGCGAAGGGGCCGAATTCCGGGTTGGCCTGAATGAACGCCTTCATCGCCTCCGGATCCTTCTTGCCGGATGCGATCAGCAGGTCGTGAAATGCCTGCGGCGTGGAAACCGCAAAGAACGGCGGGTTGATCATCGCCATGCGCCACTCTTCGCCGTCTGCCGTCGTGATCAGCAATCCGAGGCCGCGGACGCGCACGGTCGCATCAACCGCGTTCGGATCGGCCGTGCCGAGATTGAAACGGCCCAAGGCCGGATAGTGCCCCTGCGCGAAGACCCTGGCCCGGGAGAGCTCCGCACCGTTTCCATTCGCCTCGAATGTCCCGGTGAAGCAGATTCCCTTGGCATGATTTCGCCGGTGCCCGAGCGGCGGGCCGCTCGGAGGCGTCAGCGCCGCGATCATCCGTTCCGGCGTCAGACGCCCCGGCGAGAACCATCCCGCAGTGTATGCGAAGGCAGCCGCGCCGCCGCCGACCACGGCCGCAATCAGGACGAGGGACCCAAGCCCCGAACGTGGTAGCTTGCCTTGATTCATCCGGTCTCCTTTGCGATGCGCAGACCGCCTGGCGATCGGGTGCGCGCGGCGCTCTTTCGAGCGAAGCAGCCTCCTTGTAGCCGGCGGCCAAGGCCCGATCTTTTCGAACCCACCGCCAATTTCGCGAAGGCACGCCTGAACTGTCTTCGGCGTTCGCCGGACCGGATCCGGCTTCGGGCATTCTCGAAATTTTTCGTGCAATTTGACAATCGATCGTGATGCCCGAAAAGACCCACCCTGCGCCCCGCCCTATTCCAGATGCGCTTCGCACGATGGCGGCGGTCGACTCCCGAACGATGGACCGTGTCGCGACGGGGCCGCCAGCGCCGCAGAGGCTGGAATGCGATTGGGAATCGAATGAGCAAAGTGATCATCGTCACGGGTGCTGCAAACAGCATCGGACGAACCACCTGCCGGCAACTGATGCAGGCAGGCCACACGGTCTACGTTTCAAGCCGGGAAATGAGTGGCCCTATTGCGCAAGGGATCGAGGAGGCTGGATCAAATCCCGGCCAGCCCGGCGCCGATCTCCGCACGATCGAGTTCGACGTCTCTTCGGACTCCTCAGTGACCTCGGCCGTTGAGACCATCATCGCCGAAAACAGCCGCCTCGACGTGGTCGTGCACAATGCCCGGCAAGTCGTTTACGGACCCGCAGAAGCCTTCACGCCGGAGCAGCTCGCCGAGCTCTACGATACCAACGTCCTGATCGCACAGCGCCTCAATCGCGCGGCGTTGCCACAATTGCGCAAGCAAGGTCAGGGCTTGCTGATATGGATCACGTCAAGCAGCGCACGGGGCAGCTCGGTTCCGTTCCTCGGCGCCTGTGCTTCAACGGAAGCCGCCCTGGATTCGCTGGCACTCAGTTACGCCGGCGAGCTCGCACGTTGGGGCGTCGAGACGACCATCATCGTTCCCAGTGCTCTCGGACCCGGCCACTATGTCCGATCCGGCCGGCCGCAGGATACTGTTCGGGCGGAAGAATACGCGGATGGTCCGACCGCCGACGTGAGTGAAATCGCGCTTGCGGGACTCGCGCAGCTTTCGCCGAAGGATACGGCCCCACAAGATGTCGCAAGCACAGTTGCGAATGTCGTGAACATGCCGTTCGGACAACGTCCGCTGAAAGTTCATTTCGGCCCGGATGACGATGGGGCGGCAGCTGTCGACGCCGTCGCCGACCGCGCACGCACGGAACTGTTCGGCCGGATCGGCCTGGAGGATCTTCTCAAGCCGGTGTTGATCCGATGAGATCGCCCATCGGCGGAGATTTCCCCAATCGACGGTCGTTTCCCAAAAAATCAGGACTCTCCCCGGAGTTCCCTGCCCTCCGGACGAAAGTGATCAGCGACATCCATCGGTGATCCTTTACCGCGATACTGCTGGATGTTACGTTTGAAGCTGCCACCGCGGTCACACGTTTCGGCCCGAGTTCAAGTCATAGAGTACGACGAGTTGGTCGTCGGATTTGATATTTCCAAATGGTCCACCGCTGGCAGAGCAACGCCACAACAGCCACGACCGGACCCTCTCTCCAGGAGAGCTCCGCTCAAGAGATTTTCGTCTTTGGGCCGTTTCGTCTGGACGCTTCGCAGAGACGGATCGAGAAGGATGGCAATCCGGTCCAACTGTCGGCTCGCGCATTTGACCTGCTGCTGACACTGATCCGGCATGCGGGCGAAGTCGTCAGCAAGGGCGATCTGATAGCCAGGACATGGCCAGGCTCCAGCGTCGATGACAACAGCCTGCGCGTCCATATCGCAGCACTCCGCAAGGCGCTCGGGGACGGCAATGCCGGCGCCAAATATCTGAGCACGGTCTCGGGACAGGGTTATTGTTTCGTCGGTTCGGCCGCGACACCGGAGCAGAATCAACCTGCACCGACCAAGCCTGTTCGCGCGCACAACCTGCCGGCACATCCCTGGCAGATGGTGGGCCGCGAGCAAACCATCCAGGATATATCGGAAAGGCTCAAAGCCCAGCGTTTCATCACGGTCGTCGGCCCGGGCGGCATCGGCAAGACGACGGTCGCTGTTTCCGCGGGCCACGCCCTTCTCGCGGAATTCGCCGGCCAGGTTCACTTCGTCAGTCTCGGCGAGACCCGCGATGCCGCTCTGGTGCCGGCCATTGCAGCATCTTCGCTCGGACTGCGGGCGCGATCGGACGATCCCTCAAACAGTCTTGTTGCATTCCTGCGCGACCGGCGGATGCTGCTCATTCTGGATTGCTGCGAGCATGTCGTCGACGCCGCGGCGGCGCTGGCCGAACGGCTCTACCAGGAGGCACCGCAGCTGCACATCATGGCCACGAGCCGGGAGCTGCTGCGGGTCGAAGGCGAGCACACATATCGCCTCTCGCCTCTGACAAGCCCGCCGGAAAACGCCGTTCTGACGGCCGAGAGCGCGATTGCCTACCCCTCCGTAAAGCTCTTCGTGGAACGCGCGGCCGCAGCTGGAGGTGGGTTCGGATTGACGGATGCGAACGCGTCGGACGTCGGCAACGTCTGCCGTCGGCTCAATGGCATCCCGCTCGCGATCGAGCTCACCGCCGGCCATGTGACCGCCTACGGCGTCAAGGCCATGGTCCAACTCCTCGACAAGCACTTCAATCTGCTGTGGGAAGGACGACGCACGGCGCTGCCCCGGCACCGCACGCTTCGCGCAACCATCGAGTGGAGCTACGATCTTCTATCCGGGCCCGAACGGGTGGTTCTCAGCCAGCTATCCGTGTTCGTCGGCAGCTTCACCGCCGATGCGGCCCGAGCGATCGCCGGCAGCGATGCGACCAGCGACGACACGACCATGGCTGCGCTCGACAACCTCGTGGCCAAGTCGATGCTTGCCCCGAACCAGGACTCGCAATCGATTCGCTACAGGCTCGCGGACGCGACGCGGGCCTACGCGCAGGAGAAGCTCGCCGCCAGCACCGACGCCGAGATCGTGCCGCTACGCCACGCCTCCTACTTTCGAGATTTGCTTGAAGAGACGGCCGACGAGCCGAATGAAGGCCTGTCGTCGATGGCCGATCAATTCGGCGACATACGCAGCGCGCTGGCGTGGTGCTTCTCGGATCGAGGCGACCGCAGAACCGGCGTCGGCCTCGCTGCCGCAGCGATCCCCCTGTTCTTCAAGCTGTCGCTCTTCACCGAATGCCAGCTCTGGGTCACGCGCGCAATCGAAGCGCTTCGTGAGACGGGCGGAAGTGTCAGGCACGACCTCGCACTTCATGCCGCGCTGGCGTCGGCGCGGATGCTGACGGGACAAATCGACGAATTGGGCGTCGGCTATCTCGACAGAGCGGTCCGGTTGGCGGAGACAATTGGCGATGTCGCCGGCCAAATCCGCCTGATTGGCCGACTGCATCTGCTCCAATTGCTGGTCGGCAATTTTGACGATGCGCTGGCCACCGCTAAGCGCGGCGAAGCGATTGCCCTCGCCAGCAACGATTCCGTCGGAGTGGCGCGCATGCGCATGTTGCTCGGAACGTCGTGCCACTATCTGGGCGAGGTTGCCGCGTCTCGCTCGTACGTCGAAGCGGCGCTGTCCCATCCGGGACTGGAAGGCGACTCCCGTGGCGGCCTGACGTCCGATTACCCGAAGCGTCCTCAAATCACCCTCGCCCGCATCTTGTGGCTCGAGGGACATCCCGATCAGGCCACGGCGACGGCGCGCCAAGCCATCTCCGATGTGATCGCCATCAACCATCCGACCATATTGTGCATAGCGCTGCCCTGGGCATTCGGTGTTTTCCTTTGGAACGGGGATGTGGGCGTGTGCGAAGAGCACATTGACAGGCTCCTCGTGGAGACCCGCAAGCATAATCTCGCCACCCTCCAGACGGTCGGCGACGCCATGAAAGGGATTGCGCTGTTGGCGCGCGGCGAGAGTGATATCGGGCTGGCCATGCTGAACGCCTCCGTCAAGAAGCTGCAGAGCCAGCGCTACGGCGCGGCGGCCGGACTTTGCGTGCCGCTCGCGGAAGCTCTGGCGGCGACAGGTCGTGGAGATGAAGCACTCGACATCCTCGATCAGGCGATTGCCCGGGGCCGGCGTCGCAACTTCATGGTGGAGATGCCGGACATGTTGCGGGCAAGGGCAGAAGTGCTGATCCGCAAGGACAATCCCGACTTCCTGGAGGCGGAGCGGAGCCTGGCGCAGTCACTTGACCTTGCCCGACATCAGGGGGCGCTCGGTTTTGAGTTGCGCACGGCAATCGGTCTTGCAGGGCTATTGCAGCGGCGGGGCCGCCGCAGTGAAGCGCAAGACGTGCTCGCGCCCATCTATGGACGATTCACCGAGGGGTTCAATACGCCCGTCCTGAAAGCGGCCAGCGAATTGCTGGCCGAATTGGCGTCTCCGCCTTCGGGCTCGCTCGCCGCGAGTTGATGGCTCCGCAACGGGCGCGCCTGGGAGTGCGCGAATCCGCAGCGACATCAG
Source organism: Bradyrhizobium sp. MI1.7 (assembly GCF_055811795.1). Taxonomy (NCBI): domain Bacteria; kingdom Pseudomonadati; phylum Pseudomonadota; class Alphaproteobacteria; order Hyphomicrobiales; family Nitrobacteraceae; genus Bradyrhizobium; species Bradyrhizobium sp. MI1.7. The sequence goes on along the minus strand of NZ_JBVVPO010000017.1, from coordinate 64,809 downwards.
GCGTGATCGCAACTCCTGTGGGTCAGGTCGTGCGGCTGGCGGCGATGCCGTGCAATCCGGATAGAAGCGCGCGGCGTGGAAAGACCGCGTCGAGGGGCCGGCGCATTCTTGGTCCGGCAATAGGACTTCGAAGCCAACGTTCTGGAGCACGGGGGATGCGGCGCTCGCCGAGGCCGCACCTGCGTCCGATGACATGTATCGGACGCCGCCCCCGGGGCATCCTGTAGTACCGCGCGTCAGCCCTATGAGGTCGAAAACTCCGTCATCATCGCTCTCGCGAGCCTGAGATCCGCGGTCTCGAAACCTTCGGTGAATTTGCCGTACACAAAAGCCAGGATTTGGTGCGCATCGGCGGGACGGCCCTGACTCGTCCTCAACCGTGCCAGGCTGATGGCCGCCCTCAGCTCCCAGAACAGCGCACCTTGGCCGCGCGCCACTTCGAACGCCTTGTCGAAGCACTGCTCGGCAGCGATAGCCGAGCGACGCTCGCCGGGATGCCGGAGCAACTCGCCCTTGATGCGCCAGAGCTCGGCCGCGTACCACCGCTCATCCCTCGCCTCGCAGCGCGCGAGCGCCTCATCCGCTGTCGCAAGCCCCAGCGATACTTCGCCGACCTCTCCGAGACATGCCGCCAGTTCGCCGAGAGGAAGCAGGAAGCGCGGCAGGAAACGCGCCTCGCCCGCAAGCTCGAGCGCCTTGCGCAGCAACGTCAGTCCGGCGGCGACATCGCCACGCCGCGCCATGACCATGCCCCTGAAGGCGCGCGCCCATACGTTCCATAGACGGATCGGATGACGTTCGGTGTGCTCGAGCAGCATGGTGCAATAGCCTTCCGCAGCATCGAGATCGCCGGCCAGGAAAGCAATCGGACAGGCGCCCTGGCCAAGCACGCTGCAGAAGGTCAGAGCATGACCACTCGCTCGGCCCTCCTCGACATTGCGCTCGACGACGCTCAGTGCCTGATCCGCCAACCCGAGAAGCCACAGGATGCGCGCCTGGAAATAGCGTGCCGAGGCACGCAGGTCGAACCTGAAACGGATCACCTGCGGCTTCGCCGCCAGATCGGAAAGGCGAGACAAGGTCCGCCCAATGTGATGATGCGCCAACCGCTGGTCACCGAGGTAGTGCAGCGTGGTGGCAAGCAGCCGATCGCCCATCATCCGGTCGACCGAATTTTGGGAATCGGCCACGATATCCGCGAAGCGGTGCGCGAATTCCAACGCCTTGCGGAACTCGCCGTTGTTGAATTGATCGATGCACAGCCCCCAAAGCGCGCGCAGGAGATAGTCGCTGTCGCCGAGCTGCTCGGCCAGCTGCAGGGTCGCCGCCCAAGCCGGACCGGCCTCTCGGGCCCTGCCAACGCCGTACATCAGTGACCAGCCAAGCGCGGCCGATAATTGCATGCGGAGCCGCAAAGCGCCCGCGGCGCTGCCGTCGAGGCTGGCCAACGCCAGTTCGGTCCGCTCGCGGCACTCGGCGAGGAGCGACAATTGTACCCATAACGGGACGGCCCCTGCGGTCAGCGCCACTCCGATCTGCGCATCTCCGTCGGGCGAGAAAGCCCAATCGAGGCTGGATCTTACGTTGTCGATGTGCTGGCCATAGAAGCCGAGCCACTCCGCCTGCGGCTTCACTTCGCTGTCAGCTTCCGCATTCGCAAAGAACCCGCCATAGTATCCGGCCTGGCGGCGCGCGACGCCGGGAAATTCGCCGCTGGCGTGAAGCTTTTCCAGCGCATAGGCGCGCGTGGTGTCCAGCAGGCGATAGTACGGGCGCTCGCCGCGAATATCCGCAAGGACGAGCGACTTTGCCACCAGGTTGGCAAGCTCCGCGGTGACGTCGCCCATCCCTTCGCTCGCGACCGCGATCACGGCATCGAGCAGAAACTCTCCGGCAAACACGCCGAGCCGCCGCAGGACCCGCGCCTCGGCGTCCGGCAGTAGATCGTAGCTCCAGTCGAGCGTCGCACGAAGCGTTTGCTGCCTGGGCAACGCAGTACGCCGGCCGGTCGTCAGAAATTTGAACCTATCGTCGAGAAGTGCCGCGATCTTCGGCGGACTGAGCATCACGGCGCGTGCCGCCGCGAACTCGATCGCGAGCGGAATGCCATCCAGCCGGCGGCAGATGGCTGCGACGGCATCGAGGTTCTCTTCGTCGAGCGCGAAGCTGGAGCCCAGCGCTTTCGCTCTGGTCGTGAACAATTCTACCGCCGTGTAGGCCGATGCGGCGTCAGACCCGAGCCGGACTTCGGGCGGCACCCCCAGGGGCGGAACGCGATAGACATGTTCGCCGTCAATGCGCAGCGCTTCGCGACTTGTCGCCAGGACGATCGTTCCGGAACACTGGCTGACGATCGTCTCGGCCAGTTGGGCCACGGTATCAACGACGTGCTCGCAATTGTCGAGAATGAGCAACAACTGCCTGGCGCCAATCGCGCGCGCTATGGAGCCCGGGGTGATCTCCTCCCCTTCGAGCTTGATACCGAGCGTGCTGGCGACGGCCGAGCACACGAGCTTGGGATCGGGCAGCGAGGCCAATTCGACCAGCAACCGGTCGGCCGCAAAACCGGCTGGCGGCGTCCTGGCAGCTTGTAGTGCAAGGGCCGTCTTGCCGATCCCGCCAGGCCCGACGAGGCTCACGACGCGATAAGCCGACAGAAGCTCCCACAAACGCGCGACCGCGGTGGTGCGGCCGATGAGAACGAATGATGCATTGGGAATGTTGGTCGACGGCAGTGGCTGGGGTGCGGCAGATTGTAGCGGGGCATCCATCTGCCGGGTCCGCCATGAACCCAGCAGGCGATAGCCCCGGCCGACCGTTGTCGCCAGCATGTCACGATCCGAACCAAAGGCCTTCCGGATCGCCGCGATATGGACCCGAAGTGCACTCTCCTCGACGAAGACGCCGCGCCAGACACGCTCTGTCAGGTCATTCTTGGTGACCAGCCCGCCTTCGGCCTGAGCCAATTCCGCAAGAATCTCAAAGGCACGACCGCCCAGAGGAACGGACTCTCCCATCGAGCGCAGTTCGCGTCTGGCAAGATCGATCTCCCATTCAGCGCAAGCGTAGACGGGGCGCTGGTTTGGCTCGGCCATCATCGGCATAGCCCCAGGCGGTTGTTTGATCTTGCGCCCAGCGTATCACCAACGCTTTCAAAATACACAATCTGTCCGGCGACCAAGGCCGCCAGACACTCGCCGCAAATATCGCAATGCTCGCACGTCAGCAGCCGCGACAGATGGATCCTTCCAGCATCTTCTCGACCCGTGCGTCCTCCTTGTCGATGGTCGCATCCGAGCCGAGCAGCGGTCCCTTCGTCGGATGACCAACCCCCTCCGATGACGGGAGCGCGGTGCCGAGCGAGTTCGTTCCCGGCGCAGCAGCGCTGGTACCGAGCGCGCCGCCGCTCTCCATCGACATGTGAGATCCCATGCCGCCGCGGGCAGATGCAACGCCCGAGAGCGCAAGGCTGGCAACGACGCAGAGAAACCAGAGCAGTCTCATGGCTCACACTCCTCATGTTGTATGACCTGCACCTTGAACTGGGCGTCGCACACGATTCGACCATGCACGATCGCGCGAGCAACTATGACAATTGTGACAGAGTTCGGCTTCGAAGACGCATCAGACCTTCGTAACCGCGCGCTCTGCCTGATATTCCCGTCATCTTCTCGCAAGAGTGATGCACAGCAATCGGGGTTTTTTGGCCGGACTGCCTATATAGCCCGGTATAGAAAGCAATTCCGGAAACGCCATCAGCCGAGCAGCGATCATCGCCAAGCGACTCTCCGCACGTCACGAACAATGGAGATTCGCTATGAGTGCATTCAAAACCCTGATCGCCGCAGTGCTGCTCTCAACGGCAACGATATCATCCGCCTCCGCGGCTTGGTCCTTTGCCGATCAGGAGCCCGCCGCATTTGCATCAATGTATCCCAATCGCGACGTGCTGAATGGCGGCGCATTGACGCCGGCAGGGCGAATGGGTCTCGAGCGGTCCGGTGGCGCGGCTCCGGTGTTCGGAGCGGGCCACATCTACAACCGCCACGGGCATCGGTGAGCGGCGGCAACACGCAAAGGCAAATTGCCGCGTCACCATGCCTGTCTGTGACCTCGCTCGGAGTGCGACCGCGCCATGCGGCGCACCCCGCGGGTCCGGAGCCTCGATCGATATCATCGGCTCCGGACGTTTGTTCGCGACGACGGCGTAGAACGCTCCCCCAGATCGGGCGCCGGTGACGGGCCAATTCTACGCACACCATTGTAAAACTTCACAGTTCTTCAGCTTCTGTAATCCGGCTCGCGGCGGGTCCCGCGCTACACTCCGGCTATCGACTGTTGGACGAGCAGGCCCTCCATTGGCGCCATACCGCCGCCCGGCAGGCACGATGACCAGCAGCGCTATGGAGGCATCGCTTGATCACCGGTGGAAGTGGCCATTTGAGTCCGGACATTGCGAGGCGCCTGCGAAAACTAGCGGTCGTCACTGTCATATTTGCGGCCGGCGCAGCCAGCGCCTCTGCGCAACAGCGATACGATCCCGGTGCGAGCGACACCGAGATCAGGATCGGCAACATCATGCCCTATAGCGGCCCGGCATCGGCTTACGGCATCATCGGCAGGACGATGAGTGCGTATTTTCGCATGGTCAACGACAATGGCGGCATCAACGGCCGGACAGTCGAGTTCATCTCCTACGACGATGGCTACAATCCGTCCCGAGCGGTCGAGCAGGCACGGCGGCTCGTCGAGGCCGACGAAGTGCTCGCGATCTTCGCCCCCTTCGGCACCGCGAGCAACGCCGCCATTCAAAGGTACATGAATAATCGCCACGTGCCGCAATTGTTCGCCATTTCGGGAGCATCTCGCTGGGCTGATCCCGTCCACTTTCCGTGGACGATCGGCTGGCTACCGAGCTACCGAACCGAGGCACGCATCTACGCGGACTATGTCCTGACGCATTACCCTGGCGCCAGGATCGGCATCCTCTACCAGAACGACGACTTCGGACGCGATTATCTGGCTGGCCTGAAGGAGGTGCTGCAAGACAGGTACGCGCAAATGGTGGTTGCGAGCCTGCCATATGAAATCAGCGAGCCGACAATCGACTCGCAGATCGTGGCGATCAAGGCGGCCGCCCCCGACATTTTCATCAATGTCGCCACGCCAAAATTCGCGGCTCAGGCGATCAGGAAGCTCGCCGAGCTGGACTGGCATCCCGTCCACATCATGACGAACGTCTCGGTTTCGGTTGGCTCAGTGTTGAAGCTCGCAGGACTGGACAACGCGAAGGGAGTCCTGAGTGCCGGGTACCAGATGGACGTGACCGACCCGCAGTGGGACTCATACCCGGGCATGCAGCATTTTCGCGCGTTCATGGCGAAATACTATCCGGACGCAGATCGATCCGAAAGCGGCCCGCTGGTAGCATTCAATATGTCGAGCGCGCTCGTTGAGGTGCTTAGGCGCTGTGGCGACGATCTTACGCGCGAGAGGATCATGCAGGTGGCGACGAATCTCGACATCGAGGGGGCGGCCTATATTCCCGGCGTCCGGGTCAAGACATCGCCGACGGACTTTCGCCCGATCGAGCATCTCCAAATGATGCGTTTCACCGGCGAGAAGTGGGAATGGTTCGGTCCGCTCATGAATGGCCATTCGGACCAGATAACGCTTTCGCCCGACTAGCGAGCAATCGCTTTCGAGATGAAGCGCGGGCGCCGACTTCGTGCAAAGGCGAAAATGATCGTTCAATTGATACTGCTCATCCGACACATGCGTACACATGTCTGGCAGGCGAGCCGAGGCGTTCCCGGCGTCGCTTTGTCAAGGAGACGTGCAATGACTACACTGAAGCTCTTGTCGGCCGGACTGATGGTTTCGGCCATGATCGCCTCCCCCGCGATGGCTCGCGAAGGCAACAACCAGGCGCGCCGGACCAATGACGACGCCTATGCGTCGGTTCAGCGCGTTCCGGTGACGTCCAAGCGCAACTGTGTTCGCGCTCCCGACGTCGGTGCGTATGCGAGCGACCCCTGGCGTCGGCCTCCGTGCGAGCCCAAGTCGGGCTATTGAGCACGCCAACCGGAGCGCGCCCCCTTGCCGCAAGGCAATCGTCAGCGCGGACTTGAAGAGGTTCATCTCGGCGCTTCGGGGGCTTCCATCTCGCGGACGTGACTGGAGGAAGAATGGCGGCCCTATGAAGCCCCGTTCTTCCGACCGGCCATGTCTGAGACGCATTGATCCCTACCAACGCCGCGGCCCGGCATCTGCAGCGGATCCGAGAGCGATACCAGCTCCATCGCGGAATTCACCAACCTCGCCACTGCAGTCTCAGGCCCCGCGGGGGCGAGGCCTACTCGCTCGAGGCAAGGGCATCAAAGATCGAATCCAGCCGCAGCGGCATCTCGCCATCGACTCGGCGTGTCACCCGCGAAGCGCCTGAACGTCGTCGTGAAGTGGGCCTGGCTCTGAAAACCCACTGTGAGCGCGACCTCAACAATCGGCATCTCGCAGTCCCGCAGCAGATCCTTGGAACGCTGTATCCGGTGCCGCAAGATATATTCGTGAGGCCTGCAACCCGTCGCGGCGCGGAACTGGGCGGCGAAATGCATCCGGCTCAGGCCCGCGGCCGCGGCAAGATCCGCCAGCACGATTTTCTTGCGGAAGTGAGTCTCGATATAGTCGAGCACCCGCTTGAGCCGCCACTTCTGCAATCCGTGGACCGGCCTTTCAGAAGTGCATTGGCCGACGCGGGTTCGCTCGTCGAACCTCGGCTCCGCCTCGGACCGCAAGGCGAGGAGCCGGGCAATGACGGCAAATCGCAGGGCGTCGACGCAAAGGGCGCTATCGGTGGCCTTCAATCGCTCCATCGCGACGAGAGCTTCGGACAGGCGCTGAACTACCGGATCGTCGTCACAAATGGACGCCGTTGTCAGAGAGCTAGGTGCAGTCATGGCCGCGCGTTGCCACGGGATTTCGACGCGCAGCCAGCCGGTGTCGCGCGCCGGATTACACGGGGATATGCTGGAGCTGCGCCGTGGCTGCCCTTCGATCGCAATGACCAGACCAAGCCGCTCGAAGGCAATCGTCGTTGCGTCAAGGGGGGACAGATCGTCTCTGCGCGAAACGGTGGTAGGCGCGATGACCTTCGGAAGCGGCGCGATCGAGGCCATTGCGATGGCCGAGCGGAAATCTGTTTCGTCCGCGGTGACGGTCGCCTGGGTGTCGCCATGCTTCGGTTGTGGCGACAGTAATAATGGCTGAGACATGATCTTACTCTGGCAAGGACAATCCAAACGATGATGCTCCATTCCGGCGAAGCGCATCGATCGCAGAGTAAGGTAGCAAGCTATGGCCCGATCGCGAGTGAAGAGGCGCAAAATCAGGAAACTTCAGGCTCTCCTTCGCCGACATGCCGACACCGTCGAAGCGATGCGTCGTGCCATCCTTTCAATCGAGATGCCGCGCGATATCCTGCAGCTCGCGATGTGAACAGGTGTCGCTTCGACCGCTCGATAACGAAGAGACCAAGCAGGCTGCCGAGCTTCTGAACCGTTGCGACGCGAAGTCCCCTGCCCCGTGTTGCTGTCGGGATGTGCTGCACGCTCCTTCCGGCCCGCTCTCCCATTTTGGCACTCCCATTCGTCCTCACGAATTCGTGTGCAAGCAACGAGCGTTTCGGACGCCTGCATCGAGCCATGGCGAACAGCCGACTACTGAGAAGGTCGCCTTGACACCCCAACGGCCTCCCCTGTAGGACACCTGGGCATACTGACGCTTTCAGAATCTTGCCAGGGGCGGTGATCTTTGGGGGTCACGTCACTCTCCTAGATTGCGGCAGTGAAGCTGATCCACGGACCCCCTTATGTCGCCTTCGCCCGCCGTACGAACCTACTCTTTCGGTAACTGGCTCATCGATTGCCAGCGGAGAGAGCTGAAGTGCGACAACATCACGGTCCCGATCGGAAGCCGCGCATTCGAGATTCTCGAGAAGCTGGCGGGTTGCGCCGGTCACCTGGTGACCAAGGATGATTTGATCGGAAGTGTCTGGTCAGGCCTGGCCGTCGAGGACAACACGCTACAAGTCCATATCTCCGCCGTCCGCAAGGCGCTGGGCAAAGATCGCGATCTCCTCAAGACGATCTCGGGCCGTGGATATACCCTCGCCGGGACCTGGCGAAGCGGGCATTTGGATCAGCCCGCAGCGACATCGGTATCCGTCCCGGCCATCGAATCCTTTTCGAACAACCTGCCGAACACGCGCGCTCCTCTTATCGGGCGCGAGGATTGCCTGAGCGAAATTGCCGAACTTATGTTCGCATATCGGGCCGTGACTTTGGTCGGCCCGGGAGGCATCGGGAAAACAAAGCTGGCCATCGAACTTGCGCGCCTGGTCGCATCCTCATTCGATGGTGCGGTGGCGCTGGTCGAGCTCGCGACCTTGCATGATCCGGCACTTGCGACATCGACCACCGCCCGTGCGCTCAAGCTTGCCTTGAGTGACAAGGAGGTTTCGGCCGCCTGCATCGCCCAGGCCATCGGGTCACGGCGTCTGCTTCTCATCCTGGACAATTGCGAGCATGTCATCGACGTCGCTGCACAGATCGCGAGTGCTGCACTTCGCTATTGTCCCAATGTCACTATTCTTTCGACCAGTCGGGAAGGCCTCCGCATCGATGGCGAATACGTCGCGGCCATCCCGCCGCTGTCGGTTCCGGACTCTGGTTTGCGTGATCCCGGTTTGCTGTTGCAGGCAAGCGCCGTGCAGCTCTTCGTCGCTCGCACACAGTCGCTACGCGCGAACTTCTCTCCAGGCGCGGACGATCTGCTGAAAGTGGCTGCCATCTGTCGCCGGCTCGACGGAATTCCGCTCGCGCTGGAATTCGCCGCGGCTCAGACCGCGAATCTTGGGGTAGACACGGTCTTGCTTCGCCTGGACAGGCGAATGGAGTTGCTGAGCGGCGGCCGCAGGGACCAACTGCCACGGCACCAGACCCTGCGAGCGACGCTGGACTGGAGCTACGATCTGTTGTCGCCCGACGAGCAAAGGCTGTTGTGCTGGCTCGCGGTGTTTCCGGCAGGTTTCACACTCGATGCGGCCATTGCAATGATGGACGACGCGTTGTCCCGGTCGGACGTCATCGAAACACTGTTCAATCTGGTCGGAAAATCGCTGGTCGCGCTCGATCCCTCCTTCGAAGGGCGGTGGCGTCTGCTGGAGACCACCCGCGCCTATGCTCTGGAGAAGCTGGCAGAAGCAGGGCTCTGCGAGCAGGCCAGCAGACGGCATGCGGGCTTTCTCAGACAGCTCATCATGCCACCTGGCGATGCCTCCCCCGCCTCCGACGATCTCACTCGCCTTGCCCAGGAAATTGGAAACGTGCATGCGGCGCTCGACTGGGCCTTCGCACCCAGCGGCGATGCCGCGCTCGGCGTAGAGCTGACGGCCGGCTTTGTGCCGGTGTGGATGCAACTGCTGTCCTTCATGGAATGCTCGACCCGGATCGAGCACGCTCTCGCCCATCTTGACGGAGAGCTGACCTGCAATCCAAGGCTCAAGGCGCAGCTCTACGTCGCGCTGGGGTTCGCGCTTCTCAATACGACTGGCTCGGCGGATCGCATGAAAGCGGCCCTGAACATCGGCCTTGCGCTCGGCGAAGAGCTGTCCGATCTCGAGCTTCAGCTCAAGGCTGTTTGGACGCTGTGGAGCTATAATCTCAACTCGGGCCAATACGACGCGGCCAAGAGTGTCGGAGAGCGATATCTGGAGATCGCCCTTCGCACGGGAAACCCCGCCAACGAGACGGTCGGCCGCCGCCTGATCGGCGCCGCCACCCATTTTTACGGCGCGCAGGAGGAAGCTCGACGCGAACTGACCCTCTCCCTAGACCACTCGGCTCACGGATTGAAGGACGGCGCGAACCAGATGTGGTTCCTGCTCAACCAGAGCGTCCTGGCAAAAGCCATGTTAGCCCGCGTGCTGCTGCTCCAGGGAAAGATCGCCCAGAGCAGATCCCTGGCCGCGGAATGCCTCGAGGAGGCGCAGCGTGAGAAGGACAAGCTCGCGATCGCTTACGCGCTGCGGAACGCCGTGTGCCCCATTGCGCTGATGACGCATGATGTCGCCACTGCCGATCAGGCGATAGCGTCTCTCCTCGAGCTCGTCACGCGCGAGGGAATAGCTTTCTGGACGAGCTGGACGTCCTGCCTGAAGGGGCAGTTGCTCGTCCTGCAAGGCAGACATCACGATGGAATAGAGCTGCTGCGCAGCGGACTGAAAGCGCGGGCCGAGAACGGCTGGCTGATGCGCAATCCCGAATTTCTCGGATCGCTCGCCGAAGGACTGTTCGCGGTCGGCGAGAGTGCGCAGGCCCTGGCCGCCGTGGAAGATGCCCTGGCCATCTCCCGGCAAGGCCAGCAATTGTGGTGCCTTGCTGATCTGCTGCGGATCAAGGGCGAGATCCTGCTTGCCGATGGCTCGTCAGATCGGTCCCGCTCGGAAGTCCTGTTCTCCGAGGGCCTGTCCGTTGCCAGAGAGCAGCAATGCCGCTTCTACGAGCTGAAGGTCGCGGCAGCCTGGGCAAGGATCATGGCAGCGTCGGACCGCCAGCAGACCGCGCTTGATCTCGTCGGTCCGGTCAGCGCTTTGTTCGATCGGGAGGTCGATCTTCCCGCGCTCGCCTTTGCGCGCGGTCTCGCTGCAAGTCCGGGCATCTCGATTTCGACAGGCGGCGACGACCGGCCCCCGTCCTGCACCTGCCACTAGGTTGCTGATCTTTCGACCGGCACGACATGTCCTGCAGCGCTGGACCAGCCCTCACACTCAATCCTCCGGATCGCACCAGATGAGCATCTCTCGACGACAGGTCTTAGGCAGTGTTGGCGCGTCGGTGTTTTCGCCCGGCATCATCCGCGCCCAGGGCACGAGACCGATCAGGATCGGCGAGATCAACTCCTATAGCAGCGCGCCCGCGTTTACCCTGCCCTATCGTCGCGGCTGGCAGTTGGCGGTCGAACAGCTGAATGCGGGCGGGGGCCTGCTCGGGCGAGAGCTGCAGGTCATCAGCCGGGACGATGAAGGCAAGCCGAGCGTCGCGCTGCGTGCCGCCGAAGAACTGGTGCGACGGAATGACGTCGATCTTCTGGCAGGCGCATATCTGTCGAATGTCGGACTGGCTATCAGCGACTTCGCCCGGCAAAACCGGATCCTCTTCGTGGCGAGCGAACCGCTCACCGACGCCCTCGTTTGGGAGCAAGGACATCGATATTGTTACCGGCTCCGCCCCTCGACATACATGCTGGCAGCCATGCTGGTGGAGGAGGCAGCTCAATTGAAGGCGACGCGGTGGGCGACGATCGCCCCGAACTACGAATACGGCCAGTCGGCCGTAAGATGGTTCACGCAGCTTCTGAGCCGCCGTCGCCCCGACGTCGCGTTCATCAACAGTCAGTGGCCGCCGCTGGGTGCCATTGATGCCGGCGTGGTCGTCAACGCCCTCGCGCAGCAGAAGCCCGAAGCGATCCTCAACGTCACCTTCGGACCCGATCTCGCCAGATTTGTCCGGCAAGGCAATGATCGCGGCCTGTTCGAAGGGCGACACGTCGTGTCGTTCACGACCGGCGAACCCGAATACCTTCTTCCCCTCGGGCAGGACGCCCCGGAGGGATGGATCGTGACCGGCTATCCGGTGACCGAGGTCTTGGGTCACGCCAACAGCGCCTTCGTGTCGGCCTATTCCGCGCGATATGGCGAGGCTCCCACGATGGGATCCGTGGTCGGTCACGCCTTGATCAGCTCCATCGCGGCGCCGATCGCAAAGCTCGGGAAATTCGATACCGAGGCGATGGCCGACGGCTTTGGCAACGTCGGCTTCGAAACGCCGTTCGGCCCGGCGATTTGGCGTTCCATCGACCATCAGAGCACGATGGGGACCTTCGTCGGCCGCACCACTGTACGGGCCAACAAGGGCGTGATGGTGGACTGGAAGTACCGGGACGGTGGAACGATGCTGCCGCCCGACGCCGAAGTTTTGAAGCTACGACCGGCAACGTGAAGCGCCGGTGCGGCCAAGGCTATGCTAGCCGAAGTGTCGTCCCCCGTTCCCCACGCGGTGCGACGAGAGTCCTGTAGCGGCGTCGCCTCAGCATCCCGGCGGCAAGATCGGCGACACTCCCGGCGTTGGCGCCGCGCCTGAGGCGTTGGCCGGCAACACGGTCGCAGGCGCTGCGAGGTTCATCGAGACTCCTTCCGCGCAGGCCGTGCTGTTCGGGCTCGGCATGACGGCGGCATTCGGATCGATGCCGGTGCCGCCGGCGGCGCTGGTGTCCGCCAGGATCGTGCCGGGCGCGAGACTGGACGGCACTTGCGGGATCGAGAGCGGCAGGGACGCAGCGCTTGTCGCGAGCCCTCCCGGCGTCGAGCTGCATGCGACCGTCGTCCCCGTTCCCGCCGGTGCCGCTGCGGGAATCGTTCCGATGGAGCTGCCGGTTTGCCCTGTGACCGGCAATAGCGGAGCGCCGATGCCTGACGCTGACGCGCCGATGCTCGATACGATCGGGGTCGCCGGCACCGGCATCGGGGACGTCGATGGCGTGGCGCAGACGACGACCGTACCCGGCGTCGCCGGATCCGAGGCGAGCGGAACAGGCGCGAGCGTCGTGTCGGGAACGCCAGGCTCGGTTGTTGCGGAAAACGGACCCGGACTATTGAGCGGCGAGGTCACGATCGCACCCGGTACGGTTGGAAGGCCCATCGCCGTGGTGCCCATCGTTGAGACCTGCGCCTCACTCGAAGAACAGCCCAACAGCAAGGCGATCGTTGTTGCGAGCACGATCCGGATCATCTCTATGCTCCTAACTGACCTCGACCTTGCGAATGGTGACCTTGCTGCCCTCCGCCAGGTTCACCGCCGGATTGAGCACGACCTGGTCGCCGGGCTGGAGGCCCTCGCGCACTTCAATTGTGGTGCCCAAGTCCCGCGCGATCGAGACGTGCTGCAGATGAACGGTGCCATTCCGCACGACCGCGACATGAAGACCGTTCTGATCGAAGACGAGCGCATCGGACGAGACGGTCATCGACGGCGTCTTGCGCGGGATCGACAGCTCGACCGTGCAGTAGATACCGGGACTCAAGGCACCGTCCGGATTGGGCACGTCGATCTCGGTCAGCAGAGTTCGGCTTCCCGGCTGCAATGCGCTTGCGATGCGCGTGACTTTCCCCGGAAACGTCCGCCCCGGGATCTCGGGGACGCGAATATCCGCGTCGACGCCCGGCCCGACTCCGAAGGCCTCGTCCTGCGGCACGAAGACCTGGGTTCGGATCACGTTGGAATGCATCAGCGTGAACATGAAGGTCGACCCTGCCTGCACCAGGCTGCCATTGTCCACGTTGCGCTGTGTGATGACGCCGTCGAACGGCGCCACCACGCGCTGATAGGCCTTCTCCTGCTGGAGCACCCGAATCTGGGCTTCCTGCGCTGTGATGTTCGACTGGGCGACACCGACGGCCGCCTGCTGTGCACGCAGGGTGAGACGATCGTTGTCGCCCTGCTGTGCCGTCAGCCAGCCTTGCTTGACCAGATTGCTGTCGCGCGCATTGGTGACGTCGGCGAGCTCCCGGCTCGCTTGCGCCTGCTGCAAGGCGGCCTGGTTTTGGGCCAACGTCGCCTGGGCCTGGGCGATCTGCTGGTCGAGCTCCGGAGCGGTGATTGCCGCGAGAAGATCGCCTTTCTTGACCCGATCGCCGATATCCACGTAGCGCTTTTCGATATAGCCACTGGTCCGCGCGAAGATATTGGCTGCCTCGAACGCGGTCGTCGTCGCCGGCAAGGTAACCTTCATCAGGTCGCCGCTGGGCCGGACCACCGCCACCCGCACCTCCGGAATGGCGGTTCTCACCTGCTCCGCCACTGCAGCGACCTCACGCGCCGCCTGATAGTGCCGCCAGCCGCCAATGCCGAGACCGCCCGCGAGCAGCAGCAGCATCCCTCCTCCGAGCAGCGCGCCGCCGTAACGGCGTCCGGATGGCGCGGCCTTGCCGGGGAGCTCGACGATGCGGCGGCTCTCCGCATCGGGCGGGTCCCTCGCCTCGTCGTCATTGGTCCGCACACGAACGTCGCTCATTCCGGTTGCTCCTCGAATACGCCGTGGTGAGGCTTGCCATCGTTACCTTTGCGCAGCATGGCAAAGAGGTACGGCACGATCAGCAATGTCGTCGGGGTCGCGAACAGAAGTCCGCCGATCACCGCGCGCGCGAGCGCGGCGTTCTGCTCCTCGCCCGGACCTCCGAGCGCCATCGGGATCATGCCCACGATCATCGCGGCAGCAGTCATCAGGACCGGACGGATCCTGGTGCGGCCCGCGCTCAGCGCCGCCTGGAACGCGGAATGTCCCTTCAATTGCTCATCACGCGCGAACGTCACGAGCAGGATCGAATTCGCGGAGGCGACGCCGACCGCCATGATCGCCCCCATCAGCGAAGGCACGTTCAGTGTCGTTCCGGTGATGAACAGCATCGTCAAGATGCCGCACAAGGTCGCCGGCAGCGCCATGATGACGACGAAGGGATCGCCGAAGTTCTGGTAGTTCACGACCATCAGCAGGTAGACCAGGATGGCGGCAAACAGCAGGCCGATTCCGAGATTGCGGAACGACTGATTCATGCTCTGGATCTGTCCCAGGACCTGGATCGAATTACCCGGCTGGAGCTGCTTCTGGAGTGTGGACGTGACCTTGTTGATATCGGCCGCGACGCCGCCGAGATCGCGACCCTGGACGCTCGCATAGACGTCAAACACCGGCTGGACGTTTGCCTGGTTCGAATTGGTGGGGACACTCCCCCGCTTGAACGTCGCGACATTGCTGAGGAGGCCGGGCACCGTCTGCCCGCTCGCGGCAAGCGAGGCCGACACCGGCGTGTTTCCCAGTGCGTTCAGCGAATTGGCCCTGTATTCGGGTGTCTGCACGGCCAGATAATACGGGATGCCCGACGTCGGATCGGTCCAGAAGTTCGGCGAGACCTGAGCCGACGAACTGAGGCTGACATTGATATTGGTCGCCACCGTGCTCGCGTTGAGCCCGAGCTGCGCGGCCCGCGTGCGGTCGATGTCGGCATAGAACGCCGGAGCATCGACTTCCTGCTGCAGATGCGCATCGACGACACCGGGGATCGCCGCGAGGCTCTTCTGCAGCTCCTTGGCCACGGCCAGATTGTTGGCGCCGTAGCCAACCGTGCGGACATCGATCTGCGCCGGAAGACCGAAGTTCAGGATCTGCGTCACGATGTCGGCCGCCTGGAAATAGAACGTGTCCTCCGGGAATGCCGCCGGCAGCACCTGGCGCAGTTTCCTGACGTAGTCCGCGGTCGGCTTGTGTCCGTCCTTGAGCGACACGAGAATGGTGCCGTCGTTCACACCGATCGTCGAGCCGTCGGTGAATGCGAGATTGTAGGGACGCGCCGGAAGCCCGATATTGTCGACGATCAGCGCCCGGTCCCGCTCCGGAATCACCTGGCGGATTTTGTCTTCGACCGCCTGAAAGATCGCTTCCGTCTTCTCGATGCGGGTGCCCGCGGGCGCGCGAACGTGGAGCTGGATCTGGCCGCCGTCGATCAGGGGATAGAAGTCCCTACCGACATAGACGAACATGGTGGCCCCAAGAGCAAGCACCAGCACCGCGACGACCGGCACGACAACGCGACGCCGAAGCAACGTTAACAGCAAATCGGAATAGCCGTTGCGCAGGCGTTCGAATCCGCGGTCGAACATCGCCGAGGCGCGGCCGAAGATGCCCGACGGGCTTCCGCCCTCGCCATGGCGCCGTTCGCCCTTCAGCAGCAGGCCGATGGTGATCGGCGTCAGCGTTCGCGACAACGCATATGACGCCAACATCGCGAACACCACCGCCAGACCCAGCGGGGTGAAGAGGTATTTGGCCGGCCCTTCCAGAAAGACAACCGAGGTGAACACACAGCTGATGGCGAGCGTGGAGACGAGCGTCGGCACCGCGATTTCAGCCGCCCCGTGCAGCGTCGCATCAGGCAACGGCATGCCTTCCTCGGTCCAGAGCCGGTGCGTGTTCTCGATCGTCACCGTGGAATCGTCGACCAGGATACCGACCGCGAGTGCAAGCCCGCCGAGCGTCATCGTGTTCAAGGTCTCGCCGAGACAATACAGCACGACCAGCGAAGACAGCATCGCCAGCGGGATCGAGATCAAGACGACCAGTGTCGATCGCCACGATCCCAGAAACAGCAGGATCATCAGTGCCGTGAGGCCGGCCGCGATCGCGCCCTCGCGCAGCACGCCATCGACCGAATGGGTGACGAAGACCGACTGATCGAACAGCTCGTTGATCTTCAGCCCTGCAGGAGCCGACGCGCGAATCGAACTCAAGGCCTTCTTCACCCCGTTGACGACAGCGAGCGTCGAGGCATTTCCGTTCTTGATCACGCTGAGCAGGACGGCGCGATGACCGTCCTCGCGCACGATGTTCTGCTGGACCTGGGAGCCGTCCCGGACCTGGGCAACGTCCTTCAGGAAGATCGTGGCCCCGTTCACGAACTTGACCGGGATCATGTTGAGATCCTTGATCGAGGCTGGCGTGGCGTTGGTTCGAACGGTGTACTGGGTGTCGCCGATTTTCGTCGTCCCGGTGGGCAGCGTCAGATTTTGGGTGTTCACCGCATTGACGATGTCGAGCGGCGTCAATCCGCGCGACAGGAGCTTGTTCGGATCGATGTCGACCATGATCTGGCGGTACTTGCCGCCGGCAGGCGTGGGCAGCGTCACGCCCGGAACAGGCGCCAATTGCTGCCGGATACGGTAGATGCCGAAATCGTATAATTGCTGCTCGTTCAGACTATTGGACTCGAGGCTGAGCTGCAGCACCGGCACGCTCGATGCATTGAACTGCACGATGATTGGCGGCTGAATGCCCGGCGGCATCAGAGCGCGGATGGCGTTGGTTGCCGAGACGATCTGCGAGATTGCGAGGTCGAGATTCACGTCCGGCTGGAAGTAGATCTTCTGAACCGACAGGCCGTTGAGAGTTTGCGCCTCGATGTTCTTGATGCCGCTGACATTGGCGCTGATCGAATACTGGCTGTAGGTGCTGACGCGCTGCTCCATCTCGGGCGTCGACAGGCCGGTGTAGCTCCACACCACCGTGACGACGGGAATGCGGATCTCCGGAAAAATGTCCGTCGGCATCGACCAGATCGCGATGCCGCCGAGAAACAGGATCAACGCCGCAAGCACATAGAACGTGTGCGGAAACCGTAGCGCGAAGCGAACAATTCCCATGGTGGTTCTGCCTGAAGCAAGTTGCGCGGGATCATTGAACAGATGAGGACGGGAGAGCATCCGTTCAAATGAAAACGAATTCAGATGCTCCGCGGCAGGACAGACATCATTCGTACCGGCATCACCGCGTCTCGATCGCTCATGGAGCGGTGAGCTCCCGCGGCCGTGAGCCCGAGGCGCCGTCGGAGCGCTTGCGTGCCGCATCCTGCGCGGCAAGAATTGCGGCTCGCCTGACCTTGGCAAAGGCGCGGATCTCGATCTGCCGAACCCGCTCGCTGGAGATCGAAAGCTCGAAGCCGAGTTGGTCCAGCGTAACCGGGCATTCCGCCAGCCGCCTTGCCTCCAGAATATGACGCTCGCGCGCCGTGAGCATGCCCAGCGCAACGCGCAAGGCGTTGGTACGGCGCTCCGTCTGCTCATGATCGGCGAGCACCGTCTCCGCGTCGATCGCCTGATCGACCAGCAACGCTTCCCATTCGGTTCCCTGCTCGTCGTCGCCAACGCGCGCGTTCAGCGACATGTCACCGTTCAGGCGGGAATCCATCTCGATCACCTCACGCGCCGTGACGTCGAGCCTTTCCGCGATCGTCTCGGCGACATCGGGCGTGAGCGCCGCCATCGCGCCGCCCGCGGCTTTCCTCATCTCGCTACGGAGCTTGAAGAACAGCTTCTTCTGCGCTGCCGTCGTACCGATCCTGACCAGAGACCAGGAGCGCAGGATGTATTCGTGAACCGAGGCCTTGATCCACCAAACCGCATAGGTGGAGAACCGCGCACCGCGGCCGGGTTCGAAGCGTGACGCCGCGATGACGAGGCCGAGATTTGCCTCCGCAATCACATCGGCCAAGGGCAGACCGTACCCCTTGTAGCCGCGCGCCACCTTGGCTGCGAGCCGGAGATGGCTCGTGACGAGCGCGTTCACGGCACCGCGGTCCCGCGTCTCCTGCCAGCGGCGCGCAAGCTGCTGCTCGTGACCGGGCTCAAGCAGTTCATAGCGCTTGATGGCGGCGGAATAGGCGCTGAGGAAGGGGAGCGATGGGGCTCCGGCCGCGACAGCCATGGCACCATTCCTCGCGACTTCGTGGCTCTGCATCTGTCACTCCCACATACGAAACCGGCAAGCGGACTCTAGGAAGCCTCCGAAGGAGGAGGCCACTGAATTGAGCGTAACAAACCTGAATTCGCCTTCAGACATTCGGCATGTCACTCGGCATGTCATGGCATCGAGAACATCACGCATCATGAGGGGCATCACATCTGATTAACGGCTTCGAGAGTTGGGGTCCGGGACCGGCATGCGGCGGCTTTGCTCGCCCTCCCGGTCCAGGCAAGGATCTCGATCCGCCCGCCGGGAGCCGGACCGATGATCAATCGAAAGCCATGCAGCTTGACGATGGCAGCCACCAGGCTCAGTCCCAGCCCAACCCCCGGCGTGTTGCGCATCTTGTCGGAACGATAGAATCGCCGCAGCACCGCTTCGCGCTCCTGCGTGCTGATGCCGGGCCCGGTGTCACTTACGCGCACGAGTGCCGTGTCGTCTTCCGACACCAGTTCGAGCCTCACCTGGCCGCCGGGCGGCGTGAACTTGACGGCATTGTCCACGAGATTGGCCATCGCTTCGAACAACAGGTCCCGATCGCCCCACACCTGCACATTGCGATCGATGACGACGCCAAGCCCGATGCCCTTGTCTTCGGCGATGGGCTCATAGACGTCGCACACTTCGCGCAGGATCTCGTCGAGCGCAACGTTACCGAAACCGGCGGTGCGGCGGCTGTTCTCGATCTCGGTGAGGCGCAGCAAGGCGGTGACGATCGCGAGCGACTGATCGATTCCGGCCATTGCCTTGTCCGTGACCTCCTGGAGCTGCTCCAAAGTGGTCGCATGCGTTCGGCCGCGCTCCAGCGCCAGGCGTGCGCGCGTGAGCGGCGTCCTGAGATCATGGGCGATATCGTTGCCGACACCGGCAAGCGCGTTGATCATGGTCTCCATCTCGGCGAGCATGCCGTTGACGATCCTGGCCAGTCGCGCGAACGGATCGTCGGAATTGTCCTCCGGCAGCCGCTCGCGCAACTCCCCGGCCACGATCCGCTGTACCCGCTGGTTCACCTCCTCCACGCGTCTCTGGGCGCGAACACTCAGCCACGCTCCGGCCAGCAGACAGAGGCAGAACGCCGGCAGCAGGCCAAGCGCGAGCGCCTGCCCCACGACACTCGATATCTCGCGCGTCTCATCGACATTCCGTCCCATCACCAGGACATCGCCGTTCTCAAGACGCCTGCCCACGACCCTGATGACCGGTCCGTGGACCGCCGATTTCTCAATGAGGTCGAGCCGCACACCCTGCGCCGCTCCGCCGAGATCGAGTGCGCGCGGCAAGCTGTCGATGTTGCCGGCAAGCCGGGTGCCGGCACCATTGAAAAGTCCCGCGTACTGCACGCCTCTGGAATCCTGCTCGAGATGATCGGAGATCGCTCCGATGCGGCGCGCCGACGGCAAATCTGCGATGAAGTTAATCCGGGTCATGATCATGCGATCGGATCGTGCGATCAGATAGTCGTCGAGCTTCCAATAGGTGAACGCGAACAGCCCGACCACGAACAGTGCAAATGCGGCCGCCACCGCCAGGGCCCAGAGGAACGTGTTCGAACGGATGAACTGAATTTGGCGCATCGAACCGGCACTCGATATTCGTCCGAGATGTGCTCCGCGAGCCCCTGGGTTTCACGCCTCTATGCGCGCGAACGCAGAATGAAGCCGGAGCCGCGAACATTGTGGATGAGCTGCGTATCGCCGGGACCATCGACCTTGTGGCGCAGCCGGCCCATATGCACGTCGATCAGATTCGTCGTTGCCGGAACGAACTTGTAGTTCCAGACCTCTTCGAGCAGCATCGCGCGCGTGAGCAACTGATCGCTCCGGCGCATCATGTATTCGAGCAGGCGGAACTCACGCGGCAACAGGTCGATCTCGCGCTCGTCCCGTCGCGCGGTCCGCTCGATCAGGTCGAGTTCCAGCGGCCCGACATGCAACGTGGTCTCACGGCTGTCCATCGGACGGCGCAACAACGCCTCTATGCGTGCGACGAGCTCGATGATCGCGAACGGCTTGGTGAGATAGTCGTCTCCCCCCATACGCAATCCGCGCACCCGATCGTCCACGGCGCCGAGCGCACTCAGAACCAGCACCGGCGTCCCGACCCGATCCTTGCGCAGGGCCTCGATGACGGTCAGCCCGTCCATTCCGGGCAGCATGCGATCGACGATCATGGCATCCGGACACGCCGCGCGCGCCCGATCGAGACCGTCGACGCCGTCAGGGGCCCATTGGACCTCGAAACCGCGATCGGCGAGTTCGGCGACGATCACCTCGGCGGTTTCGGCATCATCTTCGATCAGAAGAATCCGCGTCATGATCCTGCTCCCACGTTCTGCGAGGCGTTTCGGCCTGCGGCGGAGGAGCACGGGCTCGGCGGTCCGGAGCGTCATGTTCAATGCCCGCCCGCTCTGAACGCGCGGCGCCGCGCCAGCCTGCCATAGGCCACTCGTTGTCTGACGAGATAGTCCTGCGGAGCATGGGGCACCACTAAATAGCGATTCAGGAAGCGCGCCGAGCCCGTCGCCAACAGGGCCAGCGCGATGGCCATACGTCTCGCTGTCGTCGTGATCATCTTCCGCCTCCATTCTGAACTGCGCTTTCATGAACATATGCCTGCGATGCGCTCCCCGTTACTCTCAAGGCAACGGATGTTGCGCATTCGCACGATCGTGCTTGCAGCGCCGCGCCGGGTCACAGGCCGTTGAAATCAGGTGAGCAATTCGTGCATTTGGACGACGCCCGGCCGTCCATACGTTGATGGTGAGCCGCTTGGTCGGCCTGATGTCATCAAAGGAGAAGCCGAAATGACCACTCTCAAACTCTTGTCGACGGGATTGATTGCAGCCGCCGTGCTCGGCGGACCCGTCATGGCGCGCGAGCACCATTCCGTCATGCGACAGCCGGCGATGACAACCGATACGGCCGCACCGGATGCGCCCTTCTATCAGCAGGGAGGCCGCGCCTGCGTTCCCGCGCCGCGCGTCGGCGCTTTCGCGACGGCGCCGTGGACCGGCAACAACGTGCCTTGCGAGCCCGGCACGGGCAGCTTCTGATCACGGCATTTCCTTGGCCGGCCGGGCGCCTCGGTCGGCCGCTCCTCATCGAACGACGGGGGCGGGCTGGAACATTCGGCCCGCCCCTTCTGTGAGCCGCGGCCCCCGCGGCAGGATCACCTTCCCTACCGGTGCGCCTCGTTCCTGAAGTCGAATTTAGTGGGATTGCCGCGCATCGCTCCTACCTCTCCTTTCATCACGAGCCTTGTCATCAGGAGCTTTTGGCGACGGCACGACGCGGAAGCGGACTGCATGGATGACCAGGCAGATCGACACGAAAGGAGTGTCCCATGAAACGAGCAATCATGATTTTGGCAACGGCGGCGCTTGCCTCGACCCTGGCCATCGGCGCGGCCGAGGCGCACGGCGGTGGCGGCGGCGGTGGCCACGGTGGTGGCTTTGGCGGCGGCGGCCACGCCAGTTTTGGCGGTGGTGGCTTTGGCGGCGGACATATGGGCTTCGGGGGCGGCGGCGCGCATTTCGGTGGCATGGCGCGTGATGGAGGCTTTGGCGGCGAACATCTCGGATTCGGCGGTCATGTCGGCAACGGCGGCATCGGCCTGCGCCAACATGCGTTCCACCGCTTTGGTCGCAATCGATCCGGATACGGATTCTACGGCGCCTATCCAGATTGCTACGATTGGTACGAGCTGCACCCCGACCAGCCGTTGCCGCTGAGCTGCAGCTAGTCTGCACACACGGCGCTCCGCCGCGGTCCAGACCTACCGCGAAGGTTGCGGCGCCCGCCCGCTCACGACTTGGCCGAGCCTGGCTCGGCCATTTGCGATGCTGGTTTGCCAGCAAGCTCTAGGAGGGGCGGAAGCCCGGAGGCATCGTTCGCCAGACTTTATCTTTGAGGCAATAGGCACGGGCGCCCTCGGGAATATCTTCGGCGGCGCCGCCCTCATGTTGCTCGTAAAGGAGCGCCGGGAACAGCCTCCCTTTGATCACCTTAATCATATCACCGCGTCGAATGTCCGCGCCGGCTGTTCCCGTCAAAACCGACATGATCCCTCGCGAAGCGCACGTAGCATGCCAAACGAGCTCGTCGACCGGACGGGCTTGCCTGAAGCTATCTCGAAGCAGAACATTCTTCCAATAACCCGAAAGGACTACTCCCTGATCGGGCTGCCCTTGCGGCCTGATGCCGAAGAGTCTGCGAGGATCCGGCTGCGGAGCGCGCGCAAGGCGGCTGGTTCTGAGGAGTTGCGTATCTCGAGTCCCGCGCCGCATTGCCCCCGAGACGACCCACTCGCTTCGCCGGATGGAAGCAGACCTCAGGTCCTAGCTCGTTTCTCGGCAGCAGCGGCCCCGCCAACGCGGTTACAATATAGCGGGGCCGCCTGCCCTGCGGACATCGGTGCTTAACCTGAGCCCGAAGGCCACCAGATTTTACCCCGAGCCGCCGGGAACGCGGACTGGTCGAAAGAGGCACCCATTTCGGAGCGCCCCGGTCTGTCAGACCAGCATCCTGCTTTCGACAGCACCTCTTTCTGAAGCGGAAGTGGCGCGAACGGACCGACTATTCGACGGTCACGGACTTCGCGAGATTCCGCGGCTGGTCCACGTCGGTCCCCATAATCGCGGCACTGTGATAGGCAAGGAGCTGTAGCGGCACCGCGAGAGCCAGCGGCGCCACGATCGGGGGCATATCCGGTAAGGCCAAGACCGAGCAACCACTGGACGCGGCGAGTGAAGCACCTCTCTCGTCGGTCAAGAGGATAATGCGGCCCCCGCGGGCGATCACCTCCTGCATGTTCGACATGGTCTTTTCGAACGTCGCGTCGTACGGCGCAATGACGATGACCGGCAAGCCCTTGTCGATTAGCGCGATCGGTCCATGTTTGAGCTCACCGGCCGCATAGCCCTCTGCGTGAATGTAAGTGACCTCCTTGAGCTTGAGGGCTCCCTCCAATGCCAGCGGATAATTGGTGCCCCGGCCTATGAATAGAGCGTCTCTGGCCCTGGCGATCTCACGCGCGAGCTCATGGACTTTCGGCTCCAGTTCGAGCGCGCGGGCCATATAGTCTGGAATCTCGGCAAGGGTCCGGACGAGCGAGCGCTCTTCTTCGGCCGAGAGCACACCGCGACTGCGACCGGCAGCGATTGCAATGCAGAGCAAGATTGCCAGCTGACAGGTGAACGCCTTTGTCGATGCGACCCCTATTTCCGGACCGGCCAATGTGGGCATTACGATGTGGCTCGAACGAGCCATCGTCGAGGTTTGCACGTTGACGACAGCGAGAACGCGCTGGCCGTGGGTCTTGGCGAACTCCAACGAAGCGAGCGTGTCGGCCGTTTCGCCGGACTGCGACACGAAAATCGCCAGATTGCCCGCGCCGAACGGAACATCGCGATAGCGGAACTCCGAAGCAATATCGATCTCGACCGGGAGCTTGGCGTAGCGCTCGAACCAGTACTTCGCAATCAGACCGGCGTAGAAGGAGGTCCCGCAAGCTACAATCGACACGCGATCGACTGTCCTGAGGTCCGCATCCACGCCTGCCGGCAACCTGATCGTCCCGTCGGGTGCGATATATTGCGCAAGCGTCTGCCCAACCACCTTCGGCTGTTCGTGAATCTCCTTCGCCATGAAGTGGCGGTGCTCGCCCTTGTGAACAATCACGGCGGCACCAGCGATTTTGGCCGACGTACGGCGCAGGCGCGCGCCGTTCACGTCGATAAACTCGATCTGCTCCCGGGTCACGACGGCGAGGTCGCCGTCCTCAAGGTAGGCGACAATGTCCGTCAGAGGCGCGAGCGCCATCGCATCCGACCCCAGGAACATTTCGCCGCAACCGTAGCCGACAGCAAGCGGCGAGCCCTTTCGGGCACCGATCAGGAGATTGTCGTGCCCCTCGAACAGGAAGGCGAGCGCGAACGTTCCGCTCAAGCGCGGGAGCACCTTACGCACCGCTGCGACCGGCTCGTATCCGTTCTTCCGCTCGCGGCTAACGAGATGCGCAACCACTTCGGAGTCGGTCTCGGTCGCAAAATGTGCACCGGCCGCTTTGAGATCATTGCGCAACTCTCGATGGTTCTCGATGATCCCATTGTGCACGATCGCCACACCATCAACCATGTGAGGATGCGCATTCGTCTCATCGGGACGGCCGTGCGTTGCCCAGCGGGTGTGACCAATTCCGATCCGCCCGGCAAGCGGCTCCGAGTCGAGCCGACTCTTGAGGTTCACGAGCTTTCCGACCGCACGACGTCGCGTCAGCGAACCGTCCTCGAGAGTAGCAATACCGGCTGAGTCATATCCGCGATATTCAAGCCGCTTCAGCGCATCCAAAAGAAGAGCAGAGGCTGGGCCCCGCCCGACGACACCAACAATTCCGCACATGGCCTCTCTCCGAGCAACTACCAACGGGCCCACCAAGCGCAACCACGATTGCGGGCAATCTCCTAACGCGACGGCATCGGCCTGGCCCCCTCACCTTTGGCCTGCCCTGCTGCGCATGCTTCGGCGAGACGCTCAAGCTAGCCGCCTCCCGGCCGCCCGCGCGCCTGTCGAATATCGTCGACAACATTGGCGAGTAGTATCGTGGGACGCGAATTCTAGCACGCGCAGCCGCCGATTGTATGATGATGACGGAGTAGACCTCATGCCCATAAGCTCCGCACTTGATCGCTACACCGACGCACGCATGACCAATCGTTCGGTTTGCCGCGGCCCGTTCGAGAGCTCGGCGACGATGCGATTGAGCTGATGAAGCGCCGGGATTTGCGCTGACCGGCGCAGATTGAACGCGAGATGCTCTTTCCGAAACATCGAAAACAGTGAGACTCCTGTAGAGTTCGTTGCCAGCGCGTAATCCACGACGAAGGCAGCAGCGATCTCGGTGAGGTCGCCCCGGTATCCCATCTCGTAAAGGCCGTTCAGTATTTCCTTCTCCGATCCCAGCCTCGCGACAAGCGGATCGACGCTCGAGAATGATCCATACGTGACAAACGTCCTGCGCCGCGCAATCTCCGTCGATCTCTGAAGATTCGGCTCGAGCGGATTATTCGCGATCTGTATCAGCCGATATGGTAGAGATTCATGGAGGTCGTCAATTCCGCCCTCGTTATTGCCCGCAATCGAAATTGCGCGGGCTTTCCCGTCCTGAACGATGCGCTCGACCGCTCGAATGATGTCTTCGCGAACGACCTCTTCGCGGGTGGGACGGTGGAGAGCAAGCACATCTACATAATCCGTGCGAAGTCGCCTCAGGCTATCCTCGATGCTCGTCCTGATCAGCTCGGCCGATAGCGGCACTTTGAAGGGCTTCGATTTCATTGCGGAGAGGCGCGGTCGGATCCCGGGAAACACCGCAAGAGCGGCGCGCGCGATCGGCTTCAGGATCCGCTTAACGGCGGAGGTATCACGCGGGCGCATCCCGACCTTTGTGCAGATATGGACGCTGCCGCGCTTGCTGGATACGAACTGGCCCAAAATAGACTCGGCCATCCCATCGCCATACGAAGGCGCCACGTCGTACCAGGTTATTCCGGCGTCGTATGCGCGCTCGAGCCCCTCGATCCCCCTGCGAGCCCCAACGCGCCCCCCGAGCGACGCGCAGCCGAAACCGATGCTCGATACATTCGCGCCGAGAGCATCAACACGGACCATCTTCATCGCAAGCACCCCTGACCACGCCGTTTGCGCTCAAGTCACCGACGTCGATCGTTCGACAGCGCGTACTCCAAGCCGACGGCCACGTCGGGCAAGCCCGCCGCCGAAACATCTCTGCAGGTTTGCCTGGCTTCATCTTCATGCAAATGGATGATGACGGGGTTCGCTCGGACATTACATACGCTACGCCCCTGGAATTTGAGACAGTGGCGGGGATGCACGGAGTAGTCCGTTCGAGCGGCTGCTGGCAGCTCGGCTCCGCCGCCATCGTCAGGTGTGCTCATTTGCGCAATCGAGATGCGGCGCGATTGAGAGTTAACTTTCTGCGATCGATGGCGCCTTCTTCGCCGTTCGAAACTCCATCTAACTTGGACAGCGAATGTCATCTCGCTCAGAACAAGTTGCCGACGACGTTCTGGTGACCGGAGCTGCTGGCTTCATCGGTTTTCATGTCGCCCGTCGGCTGCTCGACGAGGGACGCCGGGTCGTCGGATTGGACAACATCAACAGCTACTACGATCCCGCCTTGAAGCGCGCGCGTCTCGACATTCTGCGCCGCGATCCGCGTTTTTCCTTCGTGCAGATCGATCTTGGACATCGGTCGACGATGGCCGAGTTGTTCGCAAAACATCGTTTTGCGAGAGTGGTCCATTTGGCCGCTCAGGCCGGCGTCCGGCATTCGATCGATCAGCCGCACGCTTATGTCGACGCCAATCTTGAGGGGTTCCTCAACGTCCTCGAAGGCTGCAGGCATAACGCCTGTGGTCATTTGATCTACGCATCATCATCGTCCGTGTACGGCGCCAATGCCGAGTTGCCATTTTCGACCCGGCATAGGGCCGACCACCCCGTCAGCTTCTATGCCGCGACGAAGAAAGCCAACGAGCTGATGGCCCATTCTTACAGCCACCTGTACCGGCTCCCGGTCACCGGCTTACGATTCTTTACGATCTACGGCCCGTGGGGCCGGCCCGACATGGCGATATTCCTGTTCGCCGACGCGATCGTTAAAGGCAAGCCGATCAAGCTCTTCAACCATGGCAAGATGCGGCGCGACTTCACCTATGTCGACGACGTCACGCGCGTCATCTCGCGGCTGATCGAGCGCGCTCCGGAGGACAACGCCGATGCGGCGGGCGCACCGGCCAAGCTCTACAATGTAGGCAATAACCGCCCGGAAGCGCTGATGCACGTCCTCGAATTGATCGAGAAAGAGCTGGGACGAACCACGGCGAAGGAAATGCTGCCAATGCAGCCTGGGGATGTTCCGGAAACGTTTGCCGACGTTGGCGATCTCATGCGCGATACCGGCTTTTCGCCCTCCACCCCTATCGAAACCGGCATATCCAATTTCGTCCGCTGGTATCGCGACTACTACCGGATATGATTTTTCGAGATCATCTCCCCAAGGGTCAAACCGTCCGCTCCCGATCGATCGGAGTATCGGTTGCAACTTCTGCGCGGCGGTGATGGACGACCAGGCGGAACTTGCGAAGAAAAGAGCGCGGCCCCGGCGGGGGCATTGGGGATTCGCAGGGCCGGGGCCGCAACGCTGCGCCGAAGTGGGCTCCGTCGACGCAACATCATCGTAGTCCTCGAGAAGCAATTGTTCATTCTGAATTCGTGATCATAGAGATCAACGTCGGGGTACCCATCAATGATGATTGAGCCCTCCTAGAATAGCCGCTTGCTATGCGCGCCCCTGCGATGCGAAATCTTGACCGTGATGCGGGGGGCTCGCTGCAGTCATCGGAATGTTCGCGTTGTCCGGAGACATCCATGCCGCGGTATTTCTTTCATATCCACGACGGTCATTCAGTGCTCGACGATGTCGGACTTGATCTCCCCGACATTTCCGCGGCACGGACCACTGCGATCGAACTGAGCGGCGAGATCCTCAAGCACGACGTGATGGACCCACTCCTGCATTACATTTCCTGGCAGGTGGAAGTCAGCGACAGCCCCGAGCTTGGCGGCCGGTCGCTGTTCGTTCTTCAGTTCTCCATCGAGGGATAAGAGACCGAAAGCGCAGCTTTGCCGGCGCTTGCGCAATCTGAAGGTGCAATAGTCGCTCGGCTGGGCTTCGGCGAAATGCCCGCATATCGCACTGCAAACAGTGCGAGATGATGTCTTAGCGTTCCCCGGGCACCGGATCCGATCCAGCATGCGCCGGTTTGTCCTGCGCCGAATTGGCGCGGTCATCCTGCGAGATGGCGAGGGCCGCAAGCGCAGTGCGATTGCCGATTTCAAGCTTCTGGAAAATGTTGTGGAGGTGAACCTTGATGGTGCCGTCCGCAATGTTGAGCCGGCGGCCGATTTCCTTGTTGGACAGGCCACGAGAGACCAGGCGCATGATCTGCCGCTCGCGCTCGGTGAGCACCGCGAGCGCACTTTCCGGATTCGGACTGTGCTCGCGAGGCGCGGCCTGATCGGTGGGCGACAACGGAACAACGGTCTGGCCGTTGGCAATGTCTCGCAAGCCCTGCACCACGGCTTGGCCTGTCATCTCCTTGAGAAGGACACTGTACCCGGCGGGGGCGCCCGCCAACACGAGATCATAGTCCTCGCTGGGCGCGAAGAACACAAACCGCGTTGGTCGGCTGTCCGAATGGCTGAGCGAATTGTTCATCAGCGCGGTCAGCTCCGGCATTGCCGCATCCATGATCGCTATGTCGGGCGCAAGCGTCAAAATTGCCTGGATGCAACTCGCAGCATCGCCGCAGGATGCAACGACCTCAAAATCGGATTCTGAACCGAGAACACTTGCGAGACCCTGCAAAACCATTGGGTGTCGGTCTGCAATCACTACAGTCGCACGACGCATCGGGCGCTCCCTAACCTGCCGCCCCCAAAATTCCCGCGATTGAAGCTACAGGCCCCCGCCCTTGCCGCTCCAACATCAATTGATCACCAACAAATAAACTTCGAGCAATTCCCTAAAGTATCATTTGGCGTAGCGGACCTATGAGGCAAATAACAGCACGAGTCTGTGATCGCAATATACATCAAGTTCGCCGGATCAAAGGGCCGTATGAACCCGGTGGTCTCGGCTCACAACCGCTGGAGAGCGGTCTTGCCACTTGGCAAGTTCGAAAGCATCGCGATGGAGCAAGGCTTTCGCGAACGGATTCACCCGCTCAGGGCGAACATTCAAAGGTTGAATCAGTATTCTCTTTCGCCCCCAAGTCAATCTCTGACGGCCGTTCACCAACAGCTTGGGGACCCATCGGCCTATAACCAAAGGTATATAGGCAAAATCGAAAGATCGAATCTAACCTTCAGCAATTATTAACTAAACGGCGCCCGGCTTCTGCAAATCAGAAAAACCGGGCTATGCAATGCTTTGTTCCTTTTCCTGCGTGTTTTTCATTCAAGTTGTGTCATTGCGTTGGTTGCGGAGGGTAAGATGAGGAGGCGGCAATCCTGCAAAGTTGTTTTGATCGGACGAAACATTTTGCTGCGAGAGGGAATTTCTCAAATACTGCATGCGGCAGATTTTCAAATTGCGGTGTCGGCCTCGAGCACCGATGAAGTTACAAGCACACTCCAGGCACATCAGCAGCTCCTGTTTGTGATTATCCACAGCACCGGCGAATTCGATGCAGCCATGAAGCACATCGGATTTGTAAGAGAGAACTATCCGGATGCGCGCGTAGCGATCGTTTCGGACCACTACCGGCCGGATGAGTTGATCGCGGCCTACAAGGCCGGCGCCAGCGGCTATTTCGTCGACGTCAATTCATGCGACGCTTTCATCAAGTCCATCGAACTCGTAACGATGGGCGAGACGGTGTTTCCACCGGCTTTCCTGTCATTCGTGCTCGATAGCGGTTTCGATCGCGAGCCTCAGCTTCAGCCAGTGATCGAAGAGCGATCAAATCTCCTCGTTGCTGCCGAAGAACGGATAGCACCTCATCTGTCACCGCGAGAGCGGGCGATTCTCTCCTATCTGATCGAGGGCAATTCCAACAAGTGCATTGCGCGAAAGATCGATATTGCCGAGGCCACCGTGAAGGTTCACGTCAAGGCGATCCTGCGCAAGATACGGGTCCAGAATAGGACGCAGGCCGCAATTTGGGGAATGAACAACGGATCACTGGTGCGGGTCTCGAATGGTCACGCGCTGCCGTTGTCAATCGATCGGGAACCTACGCTCAGCCTCGTCTCAAGCGACCGCGGACGTCACGAAATCGGCGCCGCAGAGCCGGACTAACCTGGCGGATCGGCCTGACGCCCATCAAGCCCTCGACAAATTCCGGGCGGCGCCTATACGCGCCGCCCGGCTAACCGCGCCGGACTGATCTATCGATCGAGAGGATCAGGACCTGCCCGTGGAGCGGCAACATTTCGTGGGGCGTCTCCTGCATTCAAATGATGCGCGCTGGGACCGAGCGGCTAGAACGCATCGTCGAACCAATAGTCCTGGTCCCCGCAGGAGCCTGGTGACCGGCAAGCATCGAACCTTGTATCGATCGCTTGCCCACCCGGATGATCCGAGCCCCCTGCTTGCCATGGAGCAAGATACGGATGTCTCCGTCCCTCTACACGCGAATTGGCCTGGCCGGCGCCGTGGCCGTCGTGCTTGCATTGGCGGGCATCGCCGCCGCACAGACGCTTGCAAAGACCAAGCTGACTACTGCCAGCAGCATGAACTTGCCCGACTATCTCGTTCCGGTCACCGATCCCGACACCGGCGCCACGATCGTCCGGATAACAACCCCGGGGCCCTTGGGCGCTGGCCTGGCCTGCCAACGAGCCTATTGCACCCACCGATATTCGAGCGCGCAGGCCTGGAACGCCGACCAGACTCTGCTTCTGATCGCCAACGGTTGTAACGGGCTCTGCTTTCTGGACGGACGGACATACGTTCCGCTGTTCCGCCGGCAGCGTGAAGACGAGTGCGAATGGCACCCGCGCGATCCCGAGCGCATGATATGCGTGATCGGGCGCAAGATCTCGCTCTGGACGCCGCGAACCAATGCCGAAGAGATCATGCTGATGGCCGAGGGCTATCGCGGCCTTCAGTTCGGACCGGGCAAGGGCAATCCCTCTCAGGATGGCCGGCGCATCGCCGTGCGAGGCACGCGCGCCGACGGCGTCGTCGTCGCATTCGCGTTTGACCTCGTGAGCCGACAGAAGTTTCCGGATATCGAAGTGGGGAAACTGCCCGGGCGAGACGGCGTTTGCGAGATATCTGCCCTGGGCAGCTACATCAGATGCAGCCGCTGGGTCGACGGAAAGGATGAGGCATTCATCTATACCGTCGCAGGCGATCTGGTGCAGAGCTGGACCGAACATCATCGTCCGAGTCATGGCGACATGGCCGTGGACACAGACGGACGCGAGGTATACGTCGGAATCAGCAAAGCTGATCCCGACATATACCAGGTGATCAAGCGCCGGCTGGATGACGGCGTGGTTACCGCCCTTGCTCCGCGTGGAGAGGCCTCGCATGCGTCCACGCGCGCGATCCACTGGCCCGGCTGGGTGATTCTAAGCTATGGCGGCGATCCAGCCGAGATCGCCCAGCTACCAAAGTTTGCGCCCTTCGCTCGGGAAGTCATTGCTCTGCGAATTGACGGCAGTGGCGAATTCCGACGCATCGCGTACACACGCAACGTCCCGCACGACTACTGGAGCGAGACTCACGGCTCGCCGTCGCCCGACGGTTCCCAGGTGATCTGGTCGAGCAATTGGGGGGTAGCGGGCGGCCCCGTGTTCGACTTCGTAACACGTCTCGATGCCCCCGATCGGACCAGCGCCCTGTCCCGATAATGATCGGCGGCGGCTCCGTCAGGCGTGACCCACACGAGCTAGTGAGCCCGCTGCCGATGTACGCGCTCGCGCCCGGATCGCCTTGTTGGCTGCCTTGATAACCGAGGGACGCAGGATCTGGAGCGCGTCCCGGATCGTCGCCCCCCAGGACTGGTGGCGAAATCTTCCGCGCAATCTTGCAACCCGCAATGCACGCACGACCGTTTCGGGATCCGGAAGCCCTTGCTTGTCCTCGACCAGGCTCCAGGTCAGATTCTTGAGATCAAGGGTCTCCTCATCGATCTGAGAGAACGATTTGGAAGCGGTAATGTTCGCGTGGTCCGTCATATCGTAGAAGATCAAGCCGTCGTCGATCGCCACCATGTCGCCATGACAGGCGAGGTCGACGAAGAACAGCTGGTCCACTCCCCAGCGGATCGACTTGTAGTTTCGCATCAGACAACCCGCCTGGATGACCTCGCTGTTGATCAGCAGGGTCGACGGAACAATTCCCAGCACCCGGGTCTTGCCGACCAAATAGAGATCCGTCAGGCACTGCTGGCTCGAATACAGCGTGACCTGCCCTCCCCGGCGGTATTTTATGCCTTCATCCTGAACGAGATGAGATGTGGAGGTCATGAACGCAGCGGTGGGGTACGTCCTCGCCAATTCCGCAAAAGTCTCGAGCGATCCCGGCACCAGCCAGTCGTCGTCATGCAACACTTTGATCCAATGACCGCGGCATGCGAGCATTGCGCTGTTCGTATTCTCAACCTGGCCCCGTCCCCGGTGGTTCTGGACAATTCGAATACGGGAATCGCTCCGAGCGTATTCAGACAGAATGCTCCAACTGACGCCTTTGGGACCTTCGTCGTCGCTGATCACCATTTCCCAGTCGGCGTAGTTCTGCTGCAGCACGCTTTCAATCGTACGGCGTATCATATCCGGTCGACGGAAGGTTGGTATGGCCACCGAAATCATGGGGCGGGCGTCCGGATCTCGAATGCCCTCCGACCCGTCGTGCTGCAACAGGTTCATCGCTTTTCCCTCAAGCTCAGTTCATGTCATTCAAGCAGTCGACCCTGACGAACCCGCGATCCGCTCCGCAGAAAACCGACCTCATCGCGTTGCACCGTGTCCTTCTTGACAAGCAGTGAACGTCAAGACCGACCGAATTACACACGACGAACGCTAGGTAGCGGCATGGGACTGGTCATCCTTCATTCGCATGACGATGATCATCCCCAGACGCGAGGTCTCGAAGCGGTCAGCTAGGTCGGCAAGATCACGGCGGGACCGGGAGATCCAGAATCGAACGATCGATACCATCATGCAAATGAAGGATGGCCGGGCGCTCCGGTCAGCCTAGGCTCTGCCGAGCAGCTAACCGCTAGAGATGGGTGGCCCCTTGCACAAATTGCATCAACTGCTCGCTCGAATTCAAGAGGAGCCCGACAAGGCTCGATTCCTGCTATCGCGCGGACTGTGGGTGAGCGGACTGTGCCGCTTTATCACCTTCGGCTTTCCTGCCGGATACAGAATGCGTTTCTATCCCAGCTCCATGTCCGCAGGACTCTGGCGCAACCGGAACCTTCGCGCCGAAGACGCCGACTTCGTCGGATCTTACCTGCAGCCCGGAGAAACCTTCGTCGATGTCGGCGCAAATGTCGGACAGTTGAGCCTCGCGGCCGCTATGCGCGTTGCCCGGTCCGGACGAGTCATCGCTATCGAAGCACATCCGCGCATCTGCAAATACCTGCTGGGCAACATTCGCCTGAACGGATTGACCGTCGAGGTCCACAACACGGCGATCGGCAGCACGGAAGGCGAGCTCGTCTTCACGGACTTTCGGAGTGACGACATGAACTTCGCATGCGCTACTCCTCCGGCCGGCATCGCGGCGCTCCGAGTTCCAGTACGAACGCTCGATTCGATCGTCGGAAATCGGGCGATCGATCTCCTGAAGGTCGATGTCGAAGGGTTCGAAGTCGATCTTCTCAAGGGCGCCGCCCAGACCATTTCCAATTGCCGATGTCTGTACATAGAGGATTCTGAGCTCAACCTTCGGCGGGCCGGCACCTCGCGTGCGGAGCTGTATGACCGACTGACCGATCACGGGTTTGAGCTCTTCCATCTCAGGGCGGGACGACTGGAGCCGGCGTCTCCTGACGTACCCGGACCGGACGACGATAACCTTATCGCCGTCAGACCATCCGCCTTGTCGGATTTGCTCGCGCGGACCGGCCTTCGGCTTGCACAGCTCACGTCCCCATCGCCTGTAGATCGGCGTCTCCCGTCGGCGCGGCTTGCGTGAGCATCCATCATCCGCCCACAAGCCACGCGCATCACAGCTGGGTTCCGGCCCCACGATCGGGCTCCATGCGTCGTCTATTCCGCAAGCACGAGCTGTTCATGCAAACTCTCCTTCGATTCCGCGACACTTCAGTCAGCGTCATGCGAACGAATGATGGCGCGCACCCCTCTCCATCCTACGATCGAATCGAAATAGATCGCACCGTCGTCGCGACGATCTTGCCGTTTTTGAAATGAATTCTGGACCGAGGAAGTTCTTCATGGCCGCGAAACCGGCGACCGGTCCGACGCGGACAAGGGCACTTGTTCGTGCAGCGGCGGGCGTCTCCGCCCTCGCACTCACCGGCCAGCTCATGCTCGTAGCGGCCATTCCCATCCTTACCCGGCTCTATTCGCCGGAGGATTTTGGAATATTCACGATCTATCTCTCAATCGTAAACATCGTCGGCGCGATAGCCGGACTTCGCTTCAGTACGTCTCTGTATGTGGTTGAGGACAGAGCTCACGCGCTGGTCGCGCTCAAGCTCACGCTCGTGGCGGTCTGCTTTACGACCTCTGTTGTGCTAACCGCGGGATACCTGCTGTCGGACGTGGTGCCAGCACGACTGCAACATCTTACCTACCTCGTACCCATCGGGATGGCTGCGGTCGGCGTTGCCGACGCAATGAACTGCTGGTGCTTGCGCTTCAATCATATGCGTGACTTCGGCATGGGCCGCCTGATCCTGCCGGCGTCGATGGCAGTGCTCCAGGTGAGCTTCGGCCTCGCGCACCTCGGGGACGGCGCAATGATCCAAGCCCACATCCTGAGCCAGGCTGTGTTGATCGCATTTCTCTGCGTCCGGCTCCTGAAATGGGAGGACATCCGCCGCATCGCGCAAGCCCCGTGGGGTTCGGTCGCGGCGACGGCGCGGCGAGAGTACAAATTTCCCCTGTTCGAGCTGCCCTCGGCCCTTGCGGGATTCGCGATCATCAATCTCCCCGCAATCTTCATAGGCTCGCTATTCGGTACCGCATTCGCCGGGCATTTTGGCGTCGCCGCCCGTCTCGTGACCGGTCCGGTCACCCTGATCGCCTTGCCGCTCAGCAATGTCTTCGTCGCCGAGGCCAGCAAAGACTTCGACCGTCATCATCTGCTCGGCACCGCATGCGGCCTGTTGGTCGTTGCGGCCGGCCTGATCGTTCTGCCGGTGCTCGGCCTTGGATTTATCTCCCCCTACGTCGTCGTTCCGCTGCTCGGAGAATCCTGGATACCTACGGGTCAGATCATGGGCGCCCTAGCGCTCATGTGCGCCGCACAAGCCTTGTCGACGCCCATTCAGGAAGTTCCGACTCTTTTTCGCCGTCAGGAACTGCGTCTGCTGGTTGATCTGGTGCGGGCCGTGTTCGTATTTGGCCCGCTTCTCATCGGTGCTCACCTCGGCCTCGACCCGTTGCAGGTGATCTACATGATGGCCGCCGGAGGAGCTACCGGCTACGCCCTGGGAATTATCGTGGCGCTGTTTCTCTTGAATGGGCCTGGCGGCGCGCGGACGTCGGGCGCACCGATCAATGGGCCTGTGTGACCCAGAGGGTCGAAAGAGCACGCCCCGAACTTCGCGTCCGCTCGAGGAGGCGGCACATGGACGACAGACGCGCTGGAGCGAAGATAACCAATTTCCTGGGCGCGACCATGTGCTTCATGCGAATGAATGATGAGAGGATTTTCAACGTCTTCATACTCCAATTTTGGAGCTCGGTCAGTCGGTTGCATGCCAATGAAGCTACGGCCATTGATTGATACAGGCGAGGATTTGGCTTCTCCGCCCTCGTGCATTGTGGCGGCGGCGCCGCCCGTGCTTTTCCTACTGCCCGGCTCACTTGGTTATGGAGCCAGCCTCGCCGCCCTGACAGCCTCAATCCGCGAAATTGCACATGTCGTTCCGATCCGCTACCCGGATCTCGGCAAGATATTGCAGGGTCAGGACAGCGTTTGCGATATGGCTGCTGCTGCCGTGGAGCAGATCAATCGCATCCAGCCGCGCGGCCACATCAGACTTCTCGGTCATTCCCTCGGTGGGGCGGTCGCCTTCGAGGTCGCGACGCGAATGTTTGCCGCCGGCCGCTCGGTGAAGTTCTTCGGAATTCTCGACACCAGCCTCATGGGCGAGCGCAGTTCTGCATGGGAGACGTTGACCCGCACGATCCGTCGAATCCGCAACAACCGGGTCACCGCGCCCCGGATGGTCTGCCGGGCCCTCGCCAAGGCAACCGTTGCGATCGGCCATGAAGCTAACCTGGCCCGGATGCTCGATCGCCGCGCGAGGGGGCAGTTCGATCTCACGTCGTTCAGGCTCAAGCAGGAATTGCAGGAAGTCTTGCGCGCGAAGGCCTACTTCCGCTGGTTGGCGGAGCCGAAATCGATGCTGCCGTTCTCCGCCGTTCTGTTCCGATGCCAGCGAAAGAAGATGCCGCAAACTCTGGGATGGGATCGTGCGTTTGCCCAGATCGATGTCGTCCCAAGCGCAGGCACTCACACCGATCTGGTCATGCCGCCTTACCTCGCGATGAACTTGCACCTCGTCCAGAAGGCGCTGTCGCAAACCTACTCACCGGCCGAGTTTCCCCAGAGAGAGGCGGATTGTTCAAGTGACCTTGCAAGCAGCCCACAGCCAAACCGAACCCGCGTTCAGTAAAGACGCCCTGGTCCTGGATGCGCCATTGGAGGTCGCGCGCATCGTCGCGTTCTTGCGCGACCGTGTCCTTGGCGTGCTTGGCCGACGCGGAGCCATCGTCGGACTGTCCGGCGGCATCGACAGCTCCGTGGTCGCAGCGCTCTGTGCGCGCGCATTTGGAAATACGAAGGTCCTCGGTCTGCTGATGCCCGAGCGCGATTCGTCGTCCGATTCGCTGAGGCTCGGCCGGGTCGTTGCTACGCAACTGCGCCTCACGACGGTTGTCGAAGACATCGCACCGGCGCTCGAAGCATTGGGCGCATACCGCCGGCAGCGAGAGGCGATCCAAGCCGTCGTACCCGAATACGGAGCCGACTGGAAATGCAAGCTGGTACTCAGCTCGGGCTCGGAGAGCGCCGGCATCAACATCACCCGTCTGACCGTACAAGACCCGGACGGCGAAACCTCCACCGTGCGTCTTCCGCCCGAGGTCTACCTGCAGATCGTTGCTGCAACCAACTACAAGCAACGGGTCCGCAAGATGACCGAGTACTATCACGCGGACCGTCTGAAATATGCCGTGATAGGTACGCCAAACCGGCTCGAGCACGATCAGGGCTTCTTCGTGAAGCAGGGTGACGGGGACGCGGACGTCATGCCGATTGCGCATCTCTACAAGAGCCAGGTCTACCAACTGGCCGAATACCTTGGCATCGACGACGAGATCAGGCGACGGCCGCCGACGTCTGACACGTTCTCGCTGCCGCAGAGCCAGGAGGAGTTCTATTTCGCTGCCCCCTATCGATTGACTGATGTTTGCATGTACGCGGTCAACCACGGCATTTCCGCCGACAACGTGGCCGAGGCCGTAGGTCTGGCGACAGCGCAGGTGCAGAAGGTCTTCAAGGACATCACTTCCAAGCGTCGGGCGACGCGCTATCTTCACAGCCCGCCTCTACTCGTTGATGCGGTAATCGAGGACTAGACGGCATGTGCGGCATCGCCGGCATCGTGGCGCTGAGTGCGAACGCTCCGAGTCCTTCGCGGAGAGCGCTGTTGCGGATGACCGGGGCGCTTGCACATCGCGGGCCAGACGAGCGAGGCCTCTACCGGGACCAACGCGCGGGCCTGGCGCACGCCCGGCTCTCGATCATCGACATAGCGGGCGGACAACAGCCTCTCTCCGATCCCGGCGGGCCCGCCTGGATCGTGTTCAACGGCGAGATCTTCAACTATGTCGAGCTGCGCGAGCAGCTGATCTCGCTCGGCCATCGCTTCCGCACCCGCAGCGACACGGAGGTCGTGATTCAGGCCTATCGCGCCTGGGGCGAGGCAGCATTCGAACGGATGAA
The DNA here is from genome assembly GCF_055811795.1 of Bradyrhizobium sp. MI1.7. Lineage (NCBI taxonomy): Bacteria > Pseudomonadati > Pseudomonadota > Alphaproteobacteria > Hyphomicrobiales > Nitrobacteraceae > Bradyrhizobium > Bradyrhizobium sp. MI1.7. The sequence goes on along the minus strand of NZ_JBVVPO010000017.1, from coordinate 26,661 downwards.
CGGCCAATGGGCCCTTGCCATCTGGGACGCCTCCGCCGGCCGCCTCGTCTTGTCCCGTGACCGGACCGGAATCTGTCCGCTCTATATCTGCAACCATCAAGGCCAACTCTACTTCGCCAGTGAGATCAAGGCCATCTTCGCGGCAGATCCGGCAATCCCTCGGGCATTCGATCCAGCAGGCATCGACCAGACCTTTACCTTCTGGAGCACCGTGCCGCCGCAAAGCGTGTTTCAGGGGATCACGGAAATTGAACCGGGACACGTCCGCAGTTACGTGCGCGGCGCGGTCCGGGACCGCGCATTCTGGACTCCGTGCTATGCGACCCGGTCCGACGACCATCGCGTTTCGTCCGCCGGCTGCAATGACGATGTGATCGATTCTGTGCGTAGTGCACTGGAGGCGGCTACGGCGCTCCGAATGGTGCGGTCCGACGTCCCCGTGGGAAGCTATCTCTCCGGTGGTCTCGACAGTTCGCTTGTTGCGGCATTGGGGAGCCGGTTTGCGGGCAGGCGCTTCCAGACGTTTTCCGTGCGCTTTTCCGACGCTGAATATGACGAGACCTCCTATCAACGCCTAATGGCACGCACGATTGCGAGCGAGCACCACGAGCTCATGGTCTCGCGGCAGGATATCGCCGAGGTATTTCCCAAGGTCATCTACCACACTGAGCGGCCAATCCTGCGGACCGCCCCTGCACCGCTGTTCCTGCTCTCGAAGCTCGTACGCGAGCGCGGCATCAAGGTCGTGCTGACCGGCGAAGGCGCAGATGAAATGTTCGCCGGCTACGATGTGTTTCGGGAAGGCAAGATCCGCCGTTTCTGGGGCCGCCAGCCGGCCTCAACGCGGCGCGCCGCCCTCCTGAGCCGGCTCTATCCCTACATCTCTCGATCGCCGGTCCACATGCAGGCCATCGCGCTAAAGTTCTTCGGACACGGCATTTCTGCCCCGGATGCGCCCGGCTTCGCTCACTCTCCGCGTTGGCGCAGCACCAGCGCGATCAAGCGCCTGTTCTCCGCAGACATGCGCGCGGCGACTTCGCGAGCCGACCCGGTGACCGAATTGCTCGATCGTCTGCCGCCGGATTTTTCCCGCTGGACGCCGCTTGCACAAGATCAGTACCTCGAGACCAAGACGCTCCTGGCCGGCTACCTGCTCTCCTCCCAGGGAGACCGGATGCTGATGGCGCACTCGGTCGAAGGACGCTTTCCATTCCTTGACGACGACGTCGTCGAGCTCGCGAACTCCCTTCCCGACGCCTGCAAACTTCGCATCCTCGACGAGAAGCACGTCCTTAAGCGTGTAACACAGTCGCAGGTTCCACCAGAGATCGTCACACGCAAGAAGCAGCCCTACCGGACCCCCAATGCGCTCTGCTTCGTCGACAGGGATGCCCCCCCTTATGTCGACGAAGCTCTTTCAAGTGCAAGCGTCCGCGCCGCCAACATCTTCGACCCGGTGGCGGTCGAGCGGCTGCGCACCAAATGCCAAGCCCATGCGCACGCCGGCGATGGCGACCTGTCCAATTTCGACAACATGGCGCTCGTCGGCGTCCTGTCCACTCAGCTCCTGTTCCAGCAGTTCGTCGCGGACCGGCAGGAAGCACCGCACCGTCTCGAGCTCAGCGTGGACGTCGACCACCAGGACGTACCGGGAGTTTACGCATGATCAACGATCCTGTGCCGCTCCTGCACGATTACCTGATCCACGCGGCCCATCAAGACGGCGCGAAGGTCGCGCTCGTCTGCGACGGTCATCGGGTCACCTACGACCAGCTCGAGGCGTGGTCGAATGCGGTCGCGCACCACCTGGTCGAGGCCGGCGTCGAGCGCGGCGATCGTGTGATGATCTTTGCCGACAACACCGTCGAGGCAGCCGTCAGTTTCTGGGCCGTCCTCAAGGCCAACGCGATCGTATGCCTCATCAATCCTCTCACGAAACCCGACAAGCTCGGCTATCTCCTCAACGACTGCCAGCCGACTGCGCTCATTACGCAAACGCGCCTTTACGCAACGTTCCGCGAACCTGCACGACATTGCCCGTCCTTGCGCCGCGTAATCGTGTCCGGCCCTATCGACGACGCCGATTTGAACGCGCTGCCGCATGCCGTGCGATGGAACACTGTAACGGCCACCGAGCACGACGCAGCACCCGCGCGCCGCTGCATCGATATCGATCTCGCCGCCATTGTCTACACCTCGGGCTCGACCGGCGAGCCCAAAGGGGTGATGCTGACGCACCGGAACATGATGACGGCGTGTACGTCGGTTTCGTCGTATCTCGACGTCCGTGACGATGAGGTCATCCTCAACGCTCTGCCACTCGCCTTCGACTACGGCCTGTATCAGATGATCATGGCCGTACGCGCCGGAGCACGCCTTGTTCTCGAACGCTCGTTTGCTTTCCCCGCCGAGACGCTTCGGCGTATTGCAGAAGAGAGAGTGACGGGTTTTCCCGGCGTGCCGACGATGTTCTCGACTCTGCTGCAGCTTGAGTCGTTGAAGAGTTACGATCTATCCAGCATTCGCTACGTGACGAGCACCGGTGCCGCACTGCCGGTCCGGCACCTGGGGCAGCTGAGACACACGTTCCCCGGCGCCCGCATCTACTCCATGTACGGTCTTACCGAATGCAAACGCTGCACCTACCTGCCGCCGGAGGATCTCGATCGGAAGCCGTCGAGCGTAGGAATTGCCATCCCGAATACCGAAATGTGGATCGTCGACGAGCGTGATCAACGGGTCGGCGCCGGCATCGCCGGACAGCTGGTGATCCGCGGTGCGACCGTCATGAAGGGCTATTGGCGAAAGCCCGAAGCTACTGCGAAGAAACTCAAGCCCGGACCGCTTCCCGGCGAGCAGGTGCTTTACACCGGCGACTACTGTCAGATGGACGCCGACGGATATCTGTACTTCGTCAGCCGGAGCGACGAGGTCATCAAATCACGCGGCGAGAAGGTCGCGCCCAAGGAGGTGGAGAGCGCTTTGCTGGACATTCCCGGCATAAGGGAAGCGGCAGTCGTCGGCGTTCCCGATGATCTGCTCGGCCACGCGATCAAGGCATTCGTGGTCATCGACCAGGTGCGGCCGATCGACGCCAAGCAGATCCAGCGCGAATGTCACAAGCGCCTCGAGAGCTTCATGGTCCCCAAGTACGTCGTTATCGTGCCGGAACTGGCCCGCACGGATACGGGCAAGATCAACAAGAGAGAGCTCATCACGGGATAGCTTGTGGACGACCAATCGACGCACCCGCTTTCATGGAGCACCAACGCAATGACACTGGTCTTGGCACCCGACCGCTGCAAGGAGCAGATCCGCGCTTTTCTGACATCGAATTTCTACATCAGCGACATCGCGGCGCTGAACGACGACGCTTCCCTGCTCGACCAGGGGATCATCGATTCGACTGGAGTGCTCGAGGTGGTCGGGTTCATCGAGACGACTTTCGGCATCGCCGTCGACGACAATGAGATCCTGCCCGAGAATCTCGATTCAATTCGGGGCATGGCACGTTACATCGCCAGCAAGGTTAACTTGGCCGCCGATACCTGACGGACCGGCGCGTTCGGCAAGCAGAGGAAACGAGCTGTCCTGTGACTCGATCGCGGCTTGGCGCCCCGGGGGTTCACCCGGCCGCCGAGTGCGGCGTTTTTTCGCCCTTCGCGAACCCTTCCGCATTAGCCCCTTGGCCAAGGCGGATCCCGTGTCTTCCGGAGAGGTACGCCTCGGCTGCACGACTGCGTGGACAACCCGCCGGCATTCCTCCGCCGTCCGATTCCAACGCTCTCATGCAAACGAACGAAGACGCAGGCATGGTTTGCTCCTACCTTTTTCCTTGAGAAGCATATCTCGTTTTTTTTGAAGCGTATTTTTTTGAGTACATGGAGGTTCAGATGAAAGCGGTAGTTCAGTGCGGCGGCAGAGGAACTCGACTTCGTCCACATACGTCCATTTTGCCAAAACCCCTCATGCCAATCGGCGCCCGTCCCGTCCTCGAGCTCGTTCTCAAATGGTTGAGACGGAACGGGATAGGAGAGGTCTTCGTCACCACCGGTTATCTGGGCCATCTGATCCGCAGCGTCTGTGGTGACGGCAGCCAGTGGAACATGCAGATCACGTATACGCAGGAGCTCGAGCCGCTCGGCACGATCGGCCCGCTGTCATTGCTGCGAGAACAGCTCAACGAGCCGTTCCTGGTCCTCAACGGTGACGTCCTGACAGACCTGAACCTGAACCAGCTGATCCACAATCACCGAAAATCCGACGCCAACATCACCATCGGAACCTCCGTTCGGAGCACGAAGATGGACTTCGGTGTGATTGATGAAATCGATGGACGCGTGACCGGATTTCGCGAGAAGCCGGAGCTGACGAACCTCGTCAGCATGGGAATCTACTGCATGAATCCGGTCGTCCTCGAGCGCATTCCATCGGGCGTCCCCTTCGGATTCGACGACCTGATGTTCCAGATGCTCGAGGAAGAAGCCCGCGTCAACGTCTTCAAGCATACTGGCCTGTGGCTCGACATTGGCCGGGTCGAGGACTTCCTGAAAGCCCAGGACATTGCGTGGGACGAGCAATCGACTGCATTCGCAACTGCGGCTGCGTGACGCAGCGTCACCCTTCGCATGGGGAATGAACGGGAAGAGGAACACATGCTGTTGGTATCAGAACCGGCCCTGGGAATTGACGAAAAGGAAGCTCTTGTTGCCGCGATCGATAGCGGCTGGATCACCATGGGGGACCGCGTACGGGAGTTCGAGCAGACGTTTGCACGCATGCATGGCGCCGAGGACTCGATTGCAGTCGGATCATGCACGGCCGCACTTCACCTCATCCTGCATGCGCTCGGAGTCGGCCCCGGCGACGAAGTCCTCGTTCCATCTCTCACGTTCGTTGCCACGGCCAATGCCGTGCTCTACGTCGGAGCACGGCCCGTGTTCGTCGATGTCCAATCCGGGGCAGTTCCCCTGATGTCCGCGGCCGATGCGCTCCGCAAGTGCACTTCGCGGACGAAAGCGGTGATCCTCATGCATTTTGGGGGCTACCTCGCTGATCGAGACGAGTGGCAGGCCGTCGCTCGCAGCAAGGGTCTGCTCCTGATCGAGGACGCCGCGCATGCACCCGGCGTCAAGGGGGTCGGCACGTTTGGCGATGCAGCCGCGTTCTCCTTCTACGGCAACAAGAACATGACGACTGCTGAAGGCGGCGCAATCATAACGCGTCACCGGATATTGAACGACATGATCAAGCGCGCCAGGTCGCATGGCATGACCACCAACACGCGCCAGCGCCTCGTCAGCCGCAGCCCCGAATACGACGTGACGCTTCTTGGATTCAACTACCGCATGGACGAGTTGCGCGCCGCGGTCGGCCTGGTGCAGCTGCGTAAATTGGCAGGTTGGAACGACGCCAGGCGGCATCTGTCGCTGCACTATCGGCGGCGGCTCGCCGAGCGTTGCCCTTCGGTCCTGGTGCCATTCAACGCGTCGTGGGTATCGGCCCACCATCTCATGCCGGTTCTTCTCCCCGCGGCAAGCGCGCGGCAGCCCCTGATCGAGCAGCTCAGCAAGCGCGGCGTTCAGACGACCATTCACTATCCGCCGGTGCATCGGTTGACGTTCTACCAGGACCAGTATCCGGGCATCAGCCTCCCCAACACTGAGGATTTTTGCGGACGTGAGCTCACCTTGCCGCTCCATCCCGCGATGACTCCCGCCGACGTCGATCACGTGGCAGACAGCCTCGCGGATGGACTTCGGGCAACCTGTCCCGCGGAGGTCGAACAGGCATGAGCGAAACGGTCAATGCGGGATGCGCTGGGCCGGCAGCTCCGGCCGTGCGTTTGCGGCGCGTCATCGATGTCCTCGGTGCCGGGACGGCCATATTCGTCTCGCTGCCGATCCTGTTGGTCATTGCGCTTGCAGTCTGGATCGAAGGCGGGCGACCGATACTGTATTCGCAACTCCGTCTCGGGCTGAACGGGGCGCCGTTCCGCATGTACAAGTTCCGGAAGTTCAGAGCCGATTGCGACGATCGCGGAAGTCCGCTCACGATGGTGAACGACAACCGCATGACGACGATCGGCGGGCTGCTGGCTGCATTCAAGCTGGATGAGCTACCGCAGCTCTGGAACATCCTGCGGGGTGACATGTCTTTCGTCGGCCCGCGACCCGAGACGCTCGTATTTGCCGACTGTTTCAGGAACGGATTCGAAAAGATCCTGGAACACCGGCCAGGCCTCGTCGGGCCGTGCCAGGTTCTCTTCCGGCATGAAAATGAGCTGTTCCCGCCGGACGGCAATGTGGCGGATTTCTATCGGGAGGTTCTGTTTCCCGCCAAGGCGAAGATCGACCTGGCATATTATTCCAATCGAACCGTCACGTCCGATCTCCGGTGGATCGTTCAGGCCGGCTGGATCGCCGTGGGGGAGCCGCTTCTCAACCGCATGCGAAGACCCCGACCGGAGAGCCAGAGCGGCATAGCGCCAACTGGCGGATCTGTCGGTGCGAACTTATTTCAAAAGTAGACGGGTGATCAAATGGCGACTGAAAAGCGAACTGTGCTTCTGGTAGGTGGTGCTGGTTACGTGGGCTCAGTGATCACGGGCCATCTTCTGAGAAAGGGTTGGCACGTCCGTTGCCTGGATCAGCTCATCTACAAGAACGAGAGCTGTGCCTGGCCTTATCTGAGCGTTCCGCAATACGAGTTCATGCAAGGCGATATTCGCGATCCCCGTTTCGCCAATCAAGCATTGAAGGGTGTGGATGACGTCGTTATCCTCGCCGGGCTCGTCGGCGATCCGATCACGAGCAAGTACCCCGATGAAAGTCACGCCATCAATCGCAATGGCGTCGCGTCCTTCATCGACGCGATGCAACACCATCCGGTCGATCGGCTGATCTTCGTGTCCACCTGCTCGAACTATGGGCTAGTGGAAGTAGACACGGCCGTCGACGAGAATTACCCGCTCGCACCACTCTCCCTTTACGCCAAGCACAAGGTGGAGATGGAGCAGAAGATCCTCGGTCTCAAGGGAAAGGCTGGATTCCATCCAACGGTTCTCCGCTTTGCGACGGCCTTTGGTCTTTCCTCGCGAATGCGCTTCGATCTCACGGTGAACGAATTTGTGCGTGAACTGCACCTGGGAAAAGAACTGCTGGTATTCGATCCCAACACCTGGCGTCCTTACTGCCATGTTCGTGATTTTGCCCGCGCGATCGAGGAAGTGCTCCGCGCGCCCACCAGCAAGGTCGCCTTCGAAGTCTTCAATGTGGGCTGCGAGGAAAACAACTTCACCAAGCTGATGGTCGTTGAGGAGATCATGCGGCACATTCCGCGATCGAAGGTGACCTATCAGGAGCGCGGCGCCGATCCCCGGAATTACCGCGTGAACTTCGACAAGATCCGTCGGGTATTGAATTTCACGCCCGAGATCAGCGTTCAGCAAGGGATCAGCGAAATCCTCGCTGCCTTGAGCCAGGGCCTGTTCGACCACGTCGAGGAGCAGAGGCACTTCTTCGGAAACTACGAGATCTTCCTTCCGACCGCCCTCATCCCGGATTTGAAGAGAGCCGGCTGAAGGATCCGATATCGGCGTCCCTAAATCGCGAGCGGCGAAGGCTCGGTTACATCGGGAGTTCGTCCATGAAGTGCAAGAAGCAAGGCAGACCCTCTTCCACCCTCCTGCTGGGCTCATGCGCGGCAGTTCTGTTTTTCGCGACAAGCGGGCTATCCCTTGCCGCGCCGTACAAGCTGGGACCGGGTGATACCATCGAGATTTCGATCGGTGGCCTCCCCGATCAACGCAACCGCACGCAGATCCAGATCGACGGCACCATCCCGCTTCCGGGCGGAGGGACGGTTGAAGTTGCCGGCCTGACCCCGGCGCAGATGCAGAACCGCATCGAGACGCTGCTGCAGGCACGGATACTGCGTCAACGCCTGACCGACGGACGCGACCAGGCATTCGTGGTCAAGCCCGGCGACGTCATAGCAAGCGTCGTGGAATATCGGCCGGTCTATGTTTCCGGCGATGTGCTCACGCCCGGACAGCAGACGTATCGGGCTTCAATGACCGTGCGCCAGGCCGTGGCAGTGGCCGGCGGCTTCAGCCTGTTGCGGTCGCGTGGCATGCAGCCCGGCGCCACCGACCCTGCGGATCTTGTGCGGGACTACCAGTCTCTCGCCACCGAATACACCAAGGAATACTTCCATATCGTCCGAACCGGCGCGGAGCTTGATGGCCGCGACACGTTCGACGCCACACCTCCAAGCGACATTTCGCTGCCCGCGGGTGTGATCGGTTCGGTCGTTCAAGCCGAGAAGGACTCCCTGAAGACCTCACAAAGCGACTACCGCACGGAACAACGCTTCCTGGACGACGCCGTAAAGCAGACGGACGCGCAGTTCGCTACGCTCAAGAAGCAACAGGAAGGTGAAGAGAAGGGCGTGCAGGCCGACGAAGAGGAGCTCGAACGGGTCATGAAGGCGTTCGGCTCCGGATTGCTTGCAAGTCCTCGTGTCAGCGAAAGCCGGCGTGCCCTGTTGCTGTCGTCGACCCGACGCCTGCAGACGAGCGTCGAACTCATGCGGCTCCAGCGCCAGCGTGAGGACTTCCTGCGGCAAGCGGGACGTGTGACCAGCCAGCGCACGATCAATCTGCTCAGGGAGCAGAAAGACTCGAACGTTCGATTGGCGGACTTGCGCGTGAGAATGCAGGCGCTCAGCCAGAAACTGCAGCCCATCGGCGGCTCGGGTGCCATCCCCGTCAATTCAGGTGAGCTCAATCCCGACGTGATCGTCGTGCGGCGGCTCGGTCAGCAGTGGGACAGGATAACCGCATCCGTCGACTTCGACGTGGAGCCCGGCGATGTGATCGAAGTCACATTGCGCCCTGCGCCGGCCTTCTCGAACTGAGCACGAACAGAGGTACTCCCTTAAGAGTAAGCAGGGCGCTCCTTCAGGAGTAGCTTCCGCATACCCCCATGGCTGCTCCCGCGAGGCTTAAACCCGCCTTGCTACCCCTTCAACCCGCGTTGCTACCTCTTCGTTGATCACAACCGGGTCGATGCCCGGAAGATCGGCAACTTTCACCCCCTCCGACGGCCGCGGGGTTACCCCCCATTCAACGTTGCCAGGCGTGGCAGAAGTTGGGAATCTTTGTGGCACGTTCACTCCATCGGGTCAGCGCGGCCGGGGGAATAAAATGTTGAACTTAAGCCAAGCATTGCCAAGGTCTACCATTGCTCTACAGCGTCATTCTTCTGAATCGATATTCAATATTTCCAGTCCCGTTTCATCTGCTCACTCTGACGCCCAGAACCCCAAGCAGGACGGCTTGCGCGGGGTGCTCGCGCGGATCGGCTGCGGACAGGTCTTGCTCAGACGCGGCAAGGTTATCGAGCTCAGTCCGGCCGGCCGTGCAATATTGGAACGCGAAGCGCGCGTGGATGCGAGCCACGAAACGCTCTATGGCGCCGTCAAGCAACTGGTCCACCGCGCCGGCGCACAGTTTCCGGCAGGCTCGACTTCCTGGTTGGCAACATCCACCAAGGAAGGATTTACCGCGCTGATCAACCAGGTCGCGAATGCGTGGTCCGACGAGACCATCGCATTGATCCTGCTGGATCTCGACGCGCATCCGGAGCCTTCGCCGCGGACGCTGCAGCGATTGTTTGGATTCACCGCTGCCGAAACCCAGCTTGCTCTCGAGTTGGCGCGAGGCAACAACCTGATCGACATTGCTCGTTCGCGACGATTGAGTCGAACGACAGTACGCTCCCAGTTGGCTTCCCTGTTTGTCAAAACACAGACACGCCGGCAAGCAGACCTGATCGCGTTACTGGGCCGCCTCGCCGTCCTGCCCTAGCGTGGACGCGGAATACGGTGTCGCGTTGTCTCGACTGGTCGGAGATCGACGTGCTTCGCGGCGCGTTCAGCAAACATGCACTCGCGCCGCGTCGTCTTTTCAGCCCTGTTCGAGCACGTCCGCCAACCGCTCACTTCCGCTGTCATGCGAATGAATGAAGACAGGCCGCGGCCACGTCCTAACCTGATCCTGTCAAACTTTCGCCGGGAAAACCGGGGGCCTCCGCAAAGATTAACATCTTGGCGGGATTGCTCAAAGGGCTAGAAGGAACCAACATGGCGCTGCACTTGCTTTGCGTAGGAGGCGAGGATCACGCTTTGCGTATCCCGTTCCTGGCGGCTCTGCAGAACCGCGGCCTGCGCGTGAGCGCGGCCGGCACTGGTGCAGCATCTGCATTCGCGAAGACCGGAATCCCGTATCATCAATATCAGTTCGACAGATTTGGCGTCGGCTTTGCCGATCGCGCGGCCATGGGTCAACTGACGCGGCTCGTGAAGAGCGCTCGGCCCGACGTGATCCAGACGTTTGATACCAAGCCCAATCTGTTTGCGCCGCTGGCGCTTCGCGGCTCCGTACCGGTTGTGCGCACGATCAACGGAATGGGATGGGTATTCTCATCGACAGAACTGAGAGCCTTGGCCTTCCGCCCCGTCTATCTGGCGATGCAACGCCTGGCTGCTTGCTGGACCGCGGCGACGGTTTTCCAGAACAAGGCCGACAGCAGCTTCTTTAAACGACACCGCCTGCTTGGAAAGAGCTCATCTGTTATCATCGGAAGCTCGGGGATCGATGTCGGCGCTTTCGAAGCGGCGCAAGCGCGAACGGCCTCGCCTGCCGCGCTGCGCGCCGAACTCGGGCTCGGCGATGCCGAGATTGTCCTGACAGTAAGCCGATTAACTGTCCAAAAAGGAATCACAACGCTCCTCGAAGCGGCAAAGCTCGTGCATGAGGTCCGCCCGAATGTCCGCTTTCTGCTCGTCGGTCCGCGCGAAAGCGAGGGTCCATTCGCCGTAGGTCAGGAGCTGATCGAGGCGCACGCACCATATGTGATTGCGACCGGCGCCAGATCGGATATTCCCGCGCTTCTGGGAATCGCCGACCTCTTTGCCTTTCCGACTGAATATCGCGAAGGCATTCCCCGTGTTCTTTTGGAAGCCGGATTGGCTGGCGTACCAATCGTCGCCTCCCGCATGCCGGGGTGCGATGACGTGGTCCGCGAGGACTGGAACGGTAAACTTGTAGCGCCGCGCGACCCGCGCGCGCTCGCGGCCTCAATTCTCGACCTTCTTCAGGATTCCGCGCGTGCAAAGACGATGGGTCAACGCTCGATCAACGTGGTGCGCAAGGAGTTCGACCTCAACGTCGTCGCCGATCGCTATGCCGAGCTTTACACGCAGCTGCTTCCCCGCAGCTATTCCAGTGGCTGGCGGCCGGCGGCGCACAGCAGCAGTGAAATACAATGATCGGCAGTGCCCTTCTTGCGCTTGGCCTCGTGCTTGGGACAGCCTCGCAGCTGCGTCTTCCCAGCTTCCCCCTGGGCATCGGGGAAGCCTGCCTCGTCCTCTGGCTCGGTCTCGCATCCCTGCATCTCTTGGTGGGTTCAAGAATTTACAACCCCCAAGCTCTGCTCTGGCTCGTTGTATTCTGGGGCTGCTTTGTCTTGATTCAGAGTTTCGGGGGCTTCCTTGCATTGCTGCGCCCGGAGATCGTCGACCCAGAGCTCGTCGTGCACGACATCTTCGCATATCTCCTCGTGGCGGCCCTCACGTGCCTGGTGGCTGCAACGTTGAGACCCGAGGATACCCTACGCCAATCGCTGTGGTTCCTGATCGGATTCTGGATCGTCGCCGTGGCGGTGCAACTTGCATTGGGCTGGGGCTACCTCAGCATCTCGTCGGTCGATCCATGGTATTGGGACCGGTTCCGCGGGTGGTCGGAGAATCCAAACCAGCTTGCAATCTACTGTGCGGTTTTGACACCACTCTCGCTTCACATGGCTCTGACGGCCAAGCGGTTTGGCCGGTTCGTCGCAGTGTTTAGCTGCATCGTAACATTCGTCGTCGGCCGGCTGACGAAGAGCGATACCTTTCTTATCTCGATGTCGCTGTCGATACCGCTGCTCATTGCGCTGCGCTTGCGAAGCTGGCTGACATCCCCCGAACATCGATGGAGTTTGCGTTTCGCAGCTGCAGCGATCGTCGTTGTCGCCATAATTCCCCTTTCGCTCTCACTGCTCCCCTACGGGATGGCAACGGCGAATGATGTCGAGGGGCTGGCCGCCGGCATGATGAAGGATCGTGGCGGTGAGGCAACGAAGGCAACCGCCAATCTGCGGCTAAGTCTTTGGCAAGACGCCTTGCATGCCGGACTGGAGTCCGGGTCGCTTGGCCTTGGGCCCGGGCCGCATCTGGAGAAGCCAAGCGGAATCACGGACAAGGGCGTAGCACTCCCGGTGGAAGCTCACAGCACCCTCCTGGACGTGTTCACCCAAGGTGGACTGCCTGGCGTGATCGCCATTGTCAGCCTGCTTGTCGGCACGTTTGCGCTCCTGCTTCGCGCACGGCTCGACGCCTTGGCTGTCCTGATCTTTGCACTCGCCGTCTTCAGCATCAGCCATTTCATTCTGCGGCACCCGACCGTGTGGTTTGCCGTCACGCTGGGCCTCATCCTGGGCTCGGATCGGCGCTCATTGGCGCAAGCGCGAGTTGGAAGTTAAGCAATGTGTGGAATTACAGGAATACTTCAGACGCCGCATGCTTCTCGATCCGCCGACCTGGCGGCGATCGGGCCGATGACGGCTCGCCTGCGCCACCGCGGTCCTGATGCGGACGGGTTCTGGAGCGATCGTGACGCCGGCGTTGCGTTCGGGCATCGCAGGCTGTCCATCATCGATCTCTCCGATGCGGGCCGGCAGCCAATGCTTTCGAGCGACGGCCGCTTCGTCATTACGTTCAACGGCGAGATCTACAACTACAAGCCATTGCGGCAAGAGCTCGAGGGCGCAGGCAAGCGCTTCACCGGCAATAGTGATACGGAGGTCTTGCTGGCCCTGATCGAGAAATGGGGCCTGGAGAAGGCTCTCCAGCGCTGCAATGGTATGTTCGCAATCGGCCTGTGGGATCGCCGGAACCGCACGCTGCACCTGGCCCGCGATCGAATGGGGAAAAAGCCGCTCTACGTCGCGCGGACGTCAAATGCGGTCGTGTTCGCGTCGGAGTTGAAGGCCATCGCGGCATTCCCCGACTTTCACCAGGAGATCGACCCGGGCGCGGTTGCGGAGTTTCTATCGCGCGGATGGTTGCCGGAAGACCAGTGCATATGGCGAGGCGTCTTCAAGATTCCACCCGGGGGCGCCCTATCGATCCGTGCCGAGGACCTCTTGGTCTGCCGGGATGCCGCAGCTCTACAAGAACGCGCGCGCTCCTGGTGGTCGTTGGCCGATGTCGCGCACACGGGCCGCGCAGCGCTCGCCACTGCAGATGACCAGCAACTCGTCTCCCAGGCTTGCGATCTGCTCAAGGCCGCGGTCGCCGACCGAATGGTTGCCGACGTTCCGGTCGGGCTGTTCCTGTCGGGCGGAATAGACAGTTCGACCGTCGTGGCCCTGATGCAGGCCCAATCGGCGCGCCCGGTACGGACCTTCACGATCGGATTCGGTGAGCGCGCCTTTGATGAAACGGCTAACGCTGCGGCCGTGGCGCGGCACCTCGGCACCAGCCATACCGAGCTACGTCTCACCTCCGCGGACGCCAGAGCGGTCATCCCCGAACTTCCAACCATCTGGGACGAGCCGTTTGCCGATGAATCGCAGATCCCGACACTGCTTCTATCTCGACTTGCACGGCAGGACGTCACCGTTGCGCTTTCGGGCGACGGAGGTGACGAGTGCTTCGGAGGGTATTCCAGGCACGTACTTTCCGCCCGTTTAGCGCCTCTGCTGAACTCCAACCGATCGATCCGGACCATGGCCGCGAGCGGTGTGGCGCTGCTCGGGCGCGGCATGCGCGAAAGCGTCGTCGAAACACTTCGTCTTCCAGGTTGGTTGCAGAGGATGACACACGGCGACCGGATCAACCGCCTGGCAGATCTTATCGGCAGCAACGACGTCGGCGAGATGTACCGTCGGTCGACGCGGCTCTCCGAACTGCAGTTGACGCGGACCCAGGCAGGCTCGGAGCCGGACACGATCCCGCCGCTCAACGATCTGCTGTCTGATTTTATCGTTCGGGATATGCTTGGATATCTCCCGAGCGATATTCTCGTGAAGCTTGATCGCGCGAGCATGGCCACGAGCCTGGAGGCTCGCTGCCCGCTTCTGGATCATCGCGTTGTCGAGTTCAGCTGGGCGCTGCCGAATTCGGCGAAGGTGCGTCATGGCCAGGGAAAATGGCTCCTGCGCCAGGTCCTTGGCCGTTACCTGCCGCGCCACCTCTTCGAGCGACCGAAACAGGGCTTTGACGTGCCGATCGGCTCCTGGCTGAAGGGACCGCTTCGTTCGTGGGCGTCGGACCTCCTTTCGGAGTCGCGCCTTCGCAACCAGCATCTTCTGGACGTTTCCCGCGTGCAGGAGTGCTGGCTTCAACATCTTAGCGGTCGCCGCGATTTCTCACGACCGCTGTGGGCTGTCTTGATGCTGCAGTCCTGGCTCGACTCAGCAGTTACCTCCGGGCCTTCGCGAACAGCAGGCGTGATGGAACCGGCGCAATAAGGAGCAGGCGATGGAAGCGTTCACAAATAAACGGATTCTGCCGGTGACTGTCCTGTCCCAGGGCCGGTCAAAAGGCGACGAGTCACCTCCCGATGACGCCATCGCAGCATTCAAGCATGTCTTCGAGAGCATCAGGCGATACAAGCTCTTCATCGTCAAAATGATCGGCGCGGGCGCGCTGCTCGCAGTGCTCGGTAGTATTTTCATGTCACCCACCTATCTCGCAACGGCACAGCTTGTCGTGAGCGCTCGAAGTGGCGGAGCGGCCGACAATGCCGGTGCACCCGGCAATTCCACGCCGACTGGCGGTTCGGACGACCCGACGATCGATACGCACGTAACGGTCATGTCATCCGATGCGTATCTGCGGCGGCTCCTGCCGGCACTGAGGATGCTCGACAACCCGGCCAACGAGAACGGCACGGCTTCGATGCTCCGCACTGCCTTGTCAAAGATAAAGGGGTTCCTCTCCTTCCGGAAAGACCAACCGAGCGACGGCGCGGCGGTGGCAGCATTGAAAGGGCGCCTGAAGGTCAGCCAGGAGCGCCGGTCCAGAGTTATCAGCGTAATTGCCAGCGACCCCAATCCACAACGGGCCGCAGACGTCGCAAACCTGGTCGCCCGATCCTACGCTGACGAGCTAGTCCGGCAGAAGCGGGCCGTGGAGCTCCAGGCTCTGGACGCCATCGCAGCACAATCGGCGAATGTTCAGCGCGAATTGTCGACGGCGAAGGCGGAATGGGACGCCAGTCACTCAGGTCAGACCTCGTCATCACCGGCAGCCGCACAGGCCGCCGCCGCGCTGGAGTGGAAAATCACCACGCTGGCGCAGCAATATGAAACACTGATACGAAAGCGACAGGATCTCACCACGAAGGGCGTGGTCGCCGAGCCAGACGTGACCGTCATCGCGGACGCCCCGCCACCCGACTTTCCGAGCTCGTTGAACCCGTTCCTCCTTGTTCCACCGATCACGATTATCTTCGCTCTCCTGGCATGCCTCGTCGCGATCATCCTGAAGTACTTCGATCGAAGTCTGCACACGGAGGCGGAAGCTGCAGAGGCATTGGACATCCCGTGCGTCGGGTTGATCCCCTCGATCCCGCCGGAGCTGAGCATCTCGCCGCAGCGCTTCGTAGAGCAATCGGCTGTCTCGCATAACAGGGCCGTTCGCTCGACCGTCGTATCCCTCATGGCCGCCGATCCGGTCTCGCCACAGACGCCGCATGTCATCCTGGTGACATCCAGCTTGCACGGTGAAGGCAAGAGCGCGATCGCCTGGAGTTTCGGCTTTTGTGCGGCGCAACTCGGACAGCGCGTTCTGTTCCTGGATTTCTCTCAATTGCCCCGGCGCGTCGGCGGCGAGGCTGCAGATCTGTTCAAGCTGTTGGCGCACGACGGAGCGGCCGCCAAGGCCGTCCAGCACATCCCGGAGCTTGGACTCGACTACATATCGTCAAGATTGTCCGAGGGCAGTCGCCTGGGGCCGTTGGCGGGTCCGAAAGTCGCCTCGCTGTTCGAGCACTTCAGAAACACCTACGATCTCGTCGTCATCAACGCACCATCGCTGGATGATGCGCCGGAAGTGCGCCTCCTCGCCTCCTGGGCGGATCACGTTCTACTTGCCGTCCGCGCCGGAAGCACGAGCCGCGACGTCGTGCGAAGCACTTTGACCCGGTTTGCCGGGACGTCGGATCTCGATTCTCGTGTCAAGCTCTGGTGTGTCCTGACGCACGGAGTACCGTCCGAGCTCGCGCCCTCGGATCTGGAGCCGTCATCAACATCGACTTTGATGCATTACTATCGCAGCTTCAAAACAACGGCGGTACGGTGGACAAGCATCGAACCTGTAATCAATGTTTCCGACCACGCTGAATCTGGCCTGAGACCACGGCAATGACCCCAGGCGGCTTGGGTTAATCACCCGGGTCTTCCGATATGGCAGCCAGCCGATCGACCAGACGGTGGCTGCGAAACCGGCATCCTTCGTTTGAAGTATGCGTGCCCAGGCCTGATTAAATACGTTGGGACAGCAAAATGACGGGTACGGTGATGCGGCTTCAGATATCTGGCGATCCGTCGGGCGATCCATGCGACGCCCTTGACGCGCACCTGCCCTCGACCGTTCAGCAAGCTCCAGCGACGCTGAGCTGGCTGAGCCCTGTGGAAGTCCCTCTCGATCTGAACGGTCCGGTCGATCGATCATTCGATCCCCTGGAAGCCGGCTTTGCCTGCGTTCCCGCCATCGAACACCTGATTGCGGTGACGGCGAAGTTCGCCGACAGGGTCGCAATCAGCGACGGCAATCACAGCTTCACGTACGCGCAGCTGTTGTCCCGCGTCTTGACCTTGGCCCAGGCGATCAGCGCGCTGATCCCGGAGCAGGAAGCCGTCGGATGGCTATTGCGCAGCTCGGCCTGGCAGCCGATCGCTATGCTGGCCTGCATGGCGGCCGGACGAGTCCTTGTCCCACTCAATCCCCGCGATCCAGTTCAGCGGCTCACGGCTATCGCCGCGGCCGCCCGGATTTCCGTGCTGATCGGGCAAGACGGCGACAGCTCCGCCGGGTGGATCCAACAGCACGGCCTGCGCTGGCTCGACGTCGCCGGCGCCAGCGACCCTTCCGCAGCAACTTCAACACTCCCCAAGGTTTCGGTCGATGCGCCTGCCGTAGTGCTCTATACCTCCGGCAGCACCGGAGCTCCGAAGGGGGTCGTGAACAGCCAACGCAACCTGCTCCAGCGCGTCCAGCAATATGTGGACGCCTGCCACATAGGTGCAGCAGACGTCTTCATGCCTCTGAGCGGCCCCACCACGATCGCTGGTTGCCGGGAGATGCTGTCGGCTTTGTTGACGGGGGCAAGACTGCACATCGTCGACGTCGAGGCGCTCGGATTGCGCAGCGTTCTTCGCCAGATCACCACGCAACAGGTGACGATTACATACGTTGTACCAGCCCTGGTGCGCGCACTGATCAACGCAAGCCGGCCAGGCGATCTCGACTCGCTTCGCATGATCCGCATCGGCGGGGAGAAGGTCCTGTGGACCGATATCGCGCTCGTTCGGCGAGCGATACCACCGGGTTGCTTCATCCAGGTCAGCTATCTGTCGACGGAAACCACCGGCACCCAGTGGTTTCTTCCCAAGCAATGGCGAGAGGACGGCGTCAGCGTTCCTGTTGGCTACCTGCTTCCCGGCATATCGTACGCCGTGGTCGACGAAAGTGGGAAGCCCGCCCAGCAGGGTGAAGTCGGCGAACTGGTAATCAAGAGCAGGTACGTCATGCTCGGATACTGGGAAGACGGACGGCTTTCTCCGGCATCGCCCTCCCCGGATGACCCAAAGTCTCGCATCTATCAGACCGGCGACCTCGTCATCGTGGATACGCACGGACTGATGCGGATCGTTGGACGGAAGGGACGCCAGCTCAAGATCAATGGCCAGCGCGTTGAGCCGGCCGAGCTCGAGAGTGCGTTGCGCAAGCTCACCTATGTGAAGGACGCTGTCGCCGTCGTGACGGACGCGAACGAGCTGGTCCTGTTTGCATCGCCGGCCGATCCGCCAAAAGCGCACTTCAGGACCGACGTTCGCAACAGCATCCGGCAGGCTGTTCCTGCGGCTTTGCATCCGACCAGGCTGCACGAGATACAGGAGATGCCGCGCCTTCCAGGAGGTAAGATCGATCACGCCAAGCTGAAACTGCTCGATCTCGAGAGCAAAACGACCTCGCCCGCGCCTGTGCCGACGATGCAAGGAATGGCCGAGGCCAACAGGATCGTGCAGCAGGTGTGGACCAGTATCCTCGGCGTGCCGGAAGCTGCCGGACGCTGGGATGAGGCCGGCGGCGATTCCCTAAAGCTCCTGCGCTGCGTCATGGATATCGAAGACCTCATCGGCCGCGAAGTCAGCATGGAAGCGTTCACGGTCGATATGAGCGCCGAAGACATGATCCGGGCTATCGCGACGGTGGAGCCACCGGTGCGGCAGCGTCTCAACGACCAGATTCTCCCAGGTCTTGTCATACTGCCCGGCTCCATGGGCTATGGCCCGAGCATGGCCGCATTTGGCGCTCAGCTCGGCAAGGTGGCGCGGGTGATTCCGATTCGCTATCCAGATCTGAGCTGGAGCCTCGCGGGACGCGATTCCGTGCAGGAGATGGCCGCGATGGCCGTCGAGCAGATCAATGCAGCCCAACCACGCGGCGACGTCCGAATGATCGGCTATTCCCTGGGCGGCGGCGTCGCCTTCGAAGTCGCAAGCCGGTTGATCGAACAAGGTCGTGCCGTCAAATTCCTGGGCATCCTCGACACCAATGTCGGCCCTCGCAGAGCAAATCACCGAGAAGCCCTCTCTCGCACGCTACAGCGGATTCGATCCCATCGAGTGACGATCTACCGCATGTTCTGTCGCTCGGTGGCGAAGTTCGCCGCTCGCTTGGGCCAGGAGGCTCGATTCTGCAGGCTCATCGACACCATTACATGGCCCCGCCTGGCAAACACGCGCTTCATGCTCAGGCTCGAGCTCGAGGAGATTCTCCGGATGCGCGCGTTCGGACGCTGGGTCGAGGATGCCAAGCCTCGTCTGGCCATCAAGGGAACTGTCTTTGCCTGCCATCGGCCTGGCGTGACGCCGCGCCTCGGATGGGACTCCCTGTTTGAAGAACTGGACGTGATTCCGATCGCCGGGGGACATCTTGATCTGGTGGTCGAGCCCCACCTCTCGATCAATCGCCCCGTCATCGAGCGCGCGATCGGGGCGTCCTGCTCCTGATCCACAACACAATGCTTTTTGAGGGGTCGGTCCTGCCCACCACAGGACAGCACGGGGAGATCACGCGGGTTCGGCTCAAACCTGGCTCGAACCCGCCGTCTCGCGCTTGGGGGTGCCGCGTACGATCATCAGGGCCGCAGGTAGCTCCAGCCCTGCTCCTGAAGCTCCATCAGGCGAACAACCCCGGATTTGGTGACCTTCGCCTGCGTGATGAGAGGCACTTCTTTGCCCTCATTCTTGGTCATGTTCTCTCGTGTATTTCCGCAGGCCGAGAACGTAAGCTCGGGCGTTGTTTCGGTCATCATTTTGATGCGCCCCTTCACGGGCGAGGTATCGTCTCGCAGCATGTGCAGTCCTGGCCCGTAAGCGACGACTTCGACTTCGACCTTTTGACTGAGGTCGCCGTAGTGCTGAACGACGTTGCTGACGTTGTTGAGAGCGAGATTCATGACGGCCGGATCGTTGACGTCGACATGGATGACAAGTCGATGCGGCGGCTGCTTCCGAGGTGTCGCAACACCCATCTTGGCATTTGCGTTCCTGGCGGCAGTGCCGGGATTCTTGGTGGAGAGGGTGGTTTGCGCAGAACCGCGGGTTTCGATGCCGCTAATGAGAACCAGTCCGACAGCCGCCACGCCGGCAAAAATGGCAAATGATCTGCTCATGACTGTGCTTCCTGCGTGTGTGACGAAGCGTGCACGTCGCAAGCTATTTAAGCGCAACCGTGGGGGCAAGCAGCTTTGGCCAAAGCTCCGCCCGATCTACTTAATTCCCATTGTCGGCGCACTACTCCGTTTTGGCTACCGCAACTGCGACATCGACATCGCGTCGATGAAAGCGCCGTCATAAACGACATGCCATGATCGCTACCAAGCATCATGATCCCTACCAAGCTACCAAGCATCATGGTCCCTACCAAGCAGTTGGGCGTCGCAATGGGGGTACACGGATTCGACTTGTCGAAAGGAACAGCCGTCGCGCTGAGCAAAGCTGCGCGCCGGCCCAGGCACCGGCAATTTGCGTTCCGCGAACTCGGATTGTTCGACATCGCTGACGGCTCGCGCGCATGCGACAGAGCCGGCCGGCTCATGGTGGTTCTGATCACCTGCTTTCTGCCGGTTCTGACAGGAACTGCCGATGCCAAATCCCAGGACGTTGGCGACCGGGGTGCCTCCTACATCACACCGGCGATGCTCGATCTGTGCAGATGTACGCGCGGACCAGAGCAGATCGATGGGATTAAACAAAGGCTGAAGCTCGTCCAACGCGCGGACGAGGCGCGACCCGCCGCGACACAGCCCGCTGGAAGCAGGCCCGCCGCGACCGGACCGCGCGGAGCGAAGACCGCGACCGAGCAGCCCCGCGCGGCTGCCGATGCCCCTGCGCAGGACATGACGTCTACGCCGCCCCCGGTGTCAAATGCGGCTCAAGCAGCTTCCGAGACGGAGCGGCTCAACCAGAACCTGTTGCTGGATCAGGAGCGGCAACGAGCGAACAAGCTTGCGCGCGAATTGGCTGCGGCTCGAGTGGAGCTCGACGCGGCGCGGCAGACCCAGACGCACACTGTCCGCGCCATGGAGATTGGTATTCAGCAAACGCAGGCGCTCGAACAGGAGCGGGAAAAGACCGATCATCTGTCACGTGAGATCTCCTTCCTGAAGGCGGAGCTCGACGTCGCAAGGGTTGCGGCTTCAAAGGCTATGCAGGCGCCCGAACCCGAACCGAAGCAGGAGCGTCCGGTCGACCGACGGAATGGGGCCAAACGCTTTGCCCTCCAGCTTGCCTCGCTTCGCTCGGAGCTTGAGGCCTCGCGCAACGCAGCATCCGAAGCCACGAAGTCTGCCGCGGCGGAGGCCGCACAAAGGCAGGCTCTCGAGCGCGAACTAAAGCAGGAGCAGGACAAGACAGAAGCCCTGATCAGCGAACTCGGCCCCCTTCGGAACGCGGCCTCCGAGACCGCGAGGGGCGGCGCTGCAGATGTCGATCAAAAGCTGGCGCTGACACGCGAGCTCGAGAAGCAGCGGGACAGAGCTGAGAGCGCGGACCGTCAGCTGCAGTCCCTTCAGGCTGAACTCCGTGCAGCGCAAACCGCGAGCTCTGAGTTGGGTGCGGCCCGAGCTGCAGACGCCGAGCAAAAACTGGCACTGAAACGAGAGGTCGAGAAGCAGCGGGACAGAGCTGAGAACGCGGACCGCCAGCTGCAGCCCCTTCAGGCTGAACTCCGCGCAGCGAAAACCGCGAGCTCTGAGTTGGCTGCGGCCCGAGCTGCAGACGCCGAGCAAAAACTGGCACTGAAACGAGAGGTCGAGAAGCAGCGAGACAGAGCTGAGAACGCGGACCGCCAGCTGCAGCCCCTTCAGACTGAACTCCGCACAGCGAAAACCGCGGGCTCTGAGTTGGCTGCGGCCCGAGCTGCAGACGCCGAGCAAAAACTGGCACTGAAACGAGAGGTCGAGAAGCAGCGCGACCGAGCTGAAAGCGCGGACCGCCAGCTGCAGCCCCTTCAGGCTGAACTCCGTACAGCGCAAACCGCGAGCTCCGAGTTGGCTGCCGCCCGAGCTGCAGACGCCGAGCAAAAACTGGCACTGAAACGCGAGGTCGAACAGCAGCGCGGTCGCGCGGACGCTCTCGCGCGCGAGGCGGCGTCGCTGAAGGATCAACGCGACCTGGCGCGGGCTGAAACGTCGGAGGCTGCACGAACCGCCGAGGCCGCCGCAAAGACCGCAGCCAAGCGCGAAAAGGAACAACCGGGCAGCGGCGCGGCAACGCTCCCAACGTTCGCATCCGTCCGGGATCATCTGGCCGCATGGAATGCCTCCGCGGTTGTGGCGGCGCCATCGCGTGAGCCCACCGGCCGCGCACCGAGCCAGAGCAGCCTCCGGCCCGCCGCTTCGCCTCCGCCCGCGCCATCTGCCTCCGCCCCGACGCAACCGAGCGCGCAGATCACAAAGGGGGCTGCCCTGCCCGGTGCCGACTCCAAGGCCATGGCCTCGGTGGAGCGACAGGCCGCCGCGAGCGGAGTACCGCGCCCGCTTGCGAACGAGGAGCGACTGCTCGCGCGCGCCAGCGCATTGTTGCGGCAGTCCGACATCAACGGTGCCCGCGGCTTGCTGGAATACGTGCTTGGACATGGCAGCGCGCAAGCAGCCTTTATGCTGGCCGAAACTTACGATCCTCACGTACTGCAATCTTGGGACGCTCGCGGCGTCGCCGGCGATTCCGCGAAGGCGCGCGAGCTGTATGAACGAGCCCAGGCCGGCGGCATTCGAGATGCAGAAGGACGGATCAAGGGGCTCAAATAGCTGCTGGAGCGAGCCTCGGAAGCCAGACCAGAGAATGGAGAGGCCCCATGTCATTGAGTAAGCTCGCGTTCACGGTCGCATTGGCACTGGTCGGCCTGCAGCTTGCTGCCAATGCCCAATCTCGCTCGCCGCGCGACCCGCCGGCGCCGACCGCGCCGCGGAATGCCGATACGGCCGCAAAGGAACGTATCAATGCATGGACGGTGGGACTCGCCGGAGGACTTATCGAGGGCGCACCGCTTCGGCTCGCCGCAGAGATCGCACGCGTCGCCAACGAGGAGGACAAGCTTCACGTCATTCCGATCGTGACGACCGGCGCGACCGAGAACGTCAATTCGCTGCTCTATCTCAAGGGCGTTGATGCCGCGATCATCAACATGGATGCCCTTGACGAGTACAAGGCGCAGGTTCCGTCGATCGAAAAGCGCATCGTCTATGTTCTCAACCTCTTCCCGGCCGAGCTGCACGTCTTCGTGCGTCCCGAGATCAAGTCGCTCGACGACCTCAAGGGAAAGAAGGTCAATTTCAACACCCAGGGTACGGCAGCCGCATATTCTGGTCCGCTGATCTTCAGTCGGCTGGGACTGAACGTCGAAAAAATGTTCATTCCCCACCAGGTCGCATTGCAGCAGATGAAGAGCGGCGAAATCGCAGCGGTCGTCTTCATCACATCAAAGCCGGTCGACGCCTTCTTGAAAGGACGTTGGGATGATGGCTTCAAGTTCCTGCCGATCGAATACGACCCCAGATTTGAAGACTATTATCTTCCGTCGTCCCTCGATTCAAAGGACTATCCAAACCTCGTGCCGGCGGACAAGCGGGTCGCGACCATTGCCGTCCCGACGATTCTTGCGGCCTACAACTGGCAGCCGCAGACCGATCGCTATCGGCGCATGGTGCGCTTTGTTGACCACCTGTTCGGACGGCTCGACCGGCTGCAATCCGCTGGCTTCGATACAAAATGGAAGGACGTGAATCTCCGCGCCAGCGTCCCCACTCTTGCCCGGTTTGGTCCGGCGCAGGAATGGCTCGATCGCTCGCCCAGCGCGACAGTCGGACTATCGCGATGAAGCGAACCGGTACCCTTGCGGCCGTCTTGCTCGTGGGTACCGGTCATCTAAGCTGCACGCAAGCCGGCAACACGCCAGATCGTTCGAGGGCATGTACGCAGTTTCAGGGAATGGAGCACATGACTTGCGTCGACGAGCAGATTGGGGAAGCACCTGAGCAGTCCTTCCAAGCTCCGCCGCAAAGTCCCAACTGGATCTTGAGCGAAACGACATCACCGGTGGACCACAAGCCGCAGATCTCCGCCCGGACCACCGCGCGAGCCGGCGCGAAGGATGGGCCCTCGTCGCTCGCCATTCATTGTCGCGCCAATCGGACCGAGGTCTTGCTCTCCGCCGCGAGTTCCTGGACCAAAACTCCAGGCACCGACATAAGGGTCGTATTCCAGATCAATGATCAACCGCCTGTCGATCAACGCTGGAGGGTTGCTGATGGCGGACGAAGTCTCACCTTTCCGGGCGACGCCGTTCGCTTCATCAACTCCATGCCAGGGGTGGGCCGGCTTCTGACGAAAGTGTATGCTGGAACGGCTGCGCCCTACGAGGAAACATTTGAACTGACAGGTCTGGACGCCGTTCGCCGGCGATTTGCAAAGGTCTGCACCTGGCCGCCCAGCTGAATAGCCGCAAGTCGGGCTGAACGGCTGACAGGGAGGACGTCACGCGTGAGGTGTGAATGCGATGAGCGAGACGATCAATGTAGCCGAGGCTTACGAGCGAGGACGTACCCAGTTCATGGGAATCGAACTGCAGGTTGCTCCCGGCGCGCTGGTGCCTCGGCCGGAGACGGAGTTACTTGGCAGGACCGCGGTTGAAGCACTGCGCCGAGCACACCTCCCCTCGCCGCGGATCGTCGACATGTGCTGCGGCGCCGGCAATCTTGCATGCGCGATCGCGCTCAATATTCCCGACGCTCGCGTCTGGGCGAGCGATCTGACTGACGGATGTGTCGAGCTCGCGCGACGCAATGCCGCGAGCCAGGGCGCCGAGACCCGCATCACCGTGCTCCAGGGCGATCTGTTCGAAGCTCTCGCAGGCCTGCAACTCGAGCAAACCATCGATATGATCGTCTGCAACCCACCCTATATCTCGGAATCCCGGCTCAAAGGCGATCGCGCCTCTCTACTCATGAACGAGCCGCGCGAGGCATTCGCCGCCGGGCCCTACGGACTGAGCATCCATATGCGCGTTACAAAAGACGCACCTCGCTACTTGCGGCCGGGAGGACTGCTGTTGTTCGAGGTGGGTCGCGACCAGGATCGACAGGTGGCAACCCTGCTCGAACGCAACGACGCTTACGAGAATGTCAGCGTGGTCTTGGACTACGCGGGCGCCGGTCGCGTCGTCATGGCGTACGCGAAGGGATAGCCGGATTCGAGCACTTCCTCCACAATGATCGTTGGCATTGCAGCGTAGCACCCTGAACCCAGCGGCCCTCGCACGGGCCGACCAGCCACAGCCTACACGTTCTCAGCTCTCCCGCATCCCGCGCCGGATCGCGTCCGTGATCGGCTGGGTCAGATAAGCAAGAATTGTGCGTTCTCCGGTTGCGATCAGGACGTCGGCCATCATGCCCGGCTTGAGCTTCTCGCGGACTTTGTCGGGGAATTGCGTCACCTGGACCGAGACTTTCACCTCGTAATAGGGCTGATGGGTGACATCGTCGCGCGTGGCGTCGGCCGAGATCGAAAGAACCTCGCCGACAGCGATCGGGGTGGAGCGCGCCTTGAACGAGGGAAGCCGCACCTCGGTCGGAAGGCCGAGCTGGACGTGGTTGATATCAAGTGCCGACACCCTTGCGGCCACCACGAGAACGTCGTTGTCCGGCACGATCTCCATCAGCACGTCGCCCGCCTTGATCACGGCACCGATCGTGTGAAGCTTGAGGTTCACGATCCGCCCCGATCGCGGTGCGCGTACTTCCATCCGCGCCAGAACATCGACCGCGACGCGCAGCTTCTCACGCGCATCAGCAAGCTGGGCGCGCGTGTCGGTGAGCTTCCCGGTCGCTTCCTCCAGCACCTTCTGCCCGACCTGATCGATCTGGAGCCGCGACTCGTCGATGATGCGGCCATAGCGAGCGATATCCGCTTCATATGCGCCGATCTTGCCCTCGAGATCGGCTCTGGAGCGCTCCAGCGTGGCGACGCGCGCGAACGGTACGATGCCCTGATCAACGAGCGGCTTGAGCTTGGTGTATTCCTGACTGACACTGTCGAACTGCGCGCGCGCGCCCTTGTTCTGCGCGGTATTCCCCTGGATCTGCCGCTGCGCCTGCGCGATACGTTCCTCGAGGATCGAGATCTCGATCTTTCGTGCAGCGCGACGTTCATCGAAGCGCCGCTTCTGATCACCCATTGCGCGTATCGCGTTCGGATCGGACGTCTTCTGGAGCAGCTCGGTCGGAAACGTGATGCTGTCCTTGCCTTCGGATTCCGCCTGTAGGCGCGCCTCCTCGGCAACCGCCGAGTACACCGCCGAGCGTGCGATCTCTTCCTTGGCCCGCTCCTGGGTCGGATCGAGCCGCAACAGGACCTGACCTTCCGCGACATGAGAATCGCCTGTGACCAACAGGTTCTGGACGATGCCACCCTCGAGATGCTGCACCACCTTACGGTCGCTCTCGACAACGACGGAGCCGGGGGCCACCACGGCACCGTCGATCGATGCGAGGGCGGTCCAGCCGCCAAATACGCCGAAGGTCAGGAAGACGACCAGGAAGCCTCGCCGCGCGGGGGTCTGCCAATCGCCCGACGGATCCTCATCGTTGCCCATTGCCCCCCGGGGCCACAAGGTCGGCAGTTTCGCCTTGGCAAGATCGACCAGCTTGGCAAGATCTACCAGCTTGGCAAGATCGACCAGCGACCTTGTCATGGTCTCCGTCTTCGCAAGGAGTTTGCTCGGAGGTCGCGGCTCCTGCGCCACTTTATCTGCTTTGTTGAA
>NZ_JBVVPO010000016.1:80220-151777 GCF_055811795.1 Bradyrhizobium sp. MI1.7 | reverse complement strand
GCTGTTGCCGTTGCGGCGCGCCATCGCGACGATCTTTTCCGTGCGCGGGCGCCGCTCGGCCTCGAAAGCCTGGAAGGTGGCGCCGAGCTCCTGGCCCTCCTGCATCAGCCGCGCGAGCCGCATCGCATCCTCGAGTGCGAGCGAAGCGCCCTGGCCCGCGTGGGGGCTGGTCGCATGCGCGGCATCGCCGATCAGCAGGGAGCGCTTGCGCGACCAGGTCGGCAAGGTCGCGACGTCGAGCGTGTCGGTGACCACGATATTCTCGGCCGCGTCGATGATATCGGGGATCGGATCGTGCCAGCCGTGATGGAAGCCGCGCAGATGCTGCTTCAGCGTCGCGTGGTCGAGCGCGCGGAACATCGCCGCGTCCATGCCGTGCGCGGGCTGCGTGCTCCACCACATCACGCCGTCGTTCGGATCCGGGCTGCAATAGCCGTAACCGAAGAAGCCGCTCTTGCCGAACGTGGTCTCGACGTGCCGGCCGATCGGCCTGCCATCGAGGACGGCGTGCGGCACGAAGCCGCCGAACCCGATCAGCCCGGTGTCGAACGGTTGCGGACCGTCCGGCACGACCTGGCGGCGCACGACCGAGTGCACGCCATCGGCGCCGATCAGAAAGTCGCCTTCGGCCGTGGTGCCGTCGGAGAAGTAGGCGATGATCGGCTGGTCGCCGCGGTCCTCGATCTTGATCAGGCGCTTCTCGAAATAGAGCGAGACGCAGGCGCACCAGGCCTTGTCGATCAGGATTTCGTTCAACGTTGCGCGGCAGACATTGACGGCCGGCTGGCCGAAGCGCCGCGCCATGTCGCGGTTGATCGAGCCGAGCCGTTCGCCGCTCTGCGAATAGAAGTCGAAGGATTCAGCGATCGAGCCGCGGCTGATCAGCTCGTTCGCGAGCCCGATCTCGTCCAGCACATGCATGCCGTTCGGTGCGATCTGGAGGCCGCCGCCGATACCTTTCGAATAAGGCCAGGCCTCGTAGATCGCGGATTCGATGCCAGCGCGGCGTAGCAGGATCGCGGTGACGGGCCCGGCGATACCGGCGCCGATGATCAGGGCCTTGCGGGGACGGTTGGACATGGCTTGCTCCCGACGTTTCCGTGGTGCTAGGAGAAATTACGGTTGCTAAATCTCTTAGTAGCTAAGATATATATCGACTAAGATAT
This sequence comes from Bradyrhizobium sp. MI1.7, assembly GCF_055811795.1. Classification (NCBI taxonomy): domain Bacteria; kingdom Pseudomonadati; phylum Pseudomonadota; class Alphaproteobacteria; order Hyphomicrobiales; family Nitrobacteraceae; genus Bradyrhizobium; species Bradyrhizobium sp. MI1.7. Next base: position 150,611 of record NZ_JBVVPO010000016.1, on the reverse strand, counting down.
GAGGTCGGCCTTGTCAAGGACGAAGGCGCGCGCGGCGCTGTTGCAGGAGCTCGAGGAGGCGATGCGGCGGTCGTCCGCGCAGGGCGTGCTCTATGGCCAAACGGTTGCAAACGTTGCCGGAATTGCCAATTCCGACCTCGAATGCATGGACATCCTCTATCTCGAAGGACGCGTCACCGCGGGCCGGCTTGCCGAGGTCACGGGGCTGACGACGGGCGCCATCACCGGCGTGGTGGACCGACTCGAGAAGGCCGGGCTGGTGCGCCGCGAGCGGGACGAGCAAGACCGCCGCAAGGTCTTCATTTCCGTCGTGCCCGAGACGGCGATGAAGATCGGCCAGCTCTACGTGCCGATGCAGCAGGCGATGGAGAAGGTGTTTGGCGCCTATTCCGACGAGGAGCTGCGCCTGCTGCTGCGCTTCGCGACCGAGGGCTACAAGGGCGTGCTCGCTGCAACCGAGGCGCTGAAGGGCCTGCTCGATACGCCGCCGGAAAAGCGGCCCGATCTCAAGCTGAAGAAGCTTCGTCGCTAGAGCGTTTTCGAGCGAAGTGGATACCGGTTCGCGTCAAGAAAACGCGTCAAAACAGAAAGCCAGACATTACCGTTCCGATTCCATCGGAACGGTATTGTCCTTGATCTTGTAAGCCTGCGCAGCCGCGATCATGCCCCACATCGCGCCCAGCATCATCCAGAAGTGCCGCCAGTGGTCGGTGTCGATCACGAAGCTCTCGCCGACGGTGCCGACGAAGGCGGAGAAGATCGCCAGATAAGCGCGCTGCCAGGGCACACGGACGAAGATGTGCCTGATACCCATGATCACGGTGGTGAAGACCAGCGCGGGGTAGCACACGCCGGAGAGCCAGCCGCCGGACATGAAGGCGTTGAGGTAGGAGTTGTGGGTGTCCTCGGGGAAGTAGCGGTGGAATTGCAGGGGGCCGATGCCGAACGGCAGGTCGAGCGCCATCTCCGCGCCGAGGATGTGCCGGCCGAACCGGCCGAAGCGGCCTTCGTCATAGCTCTGGTCGAAGCTCGCGCGTTGCTTGAACATCTCGGCGGTGGAATCGAATGACAGCAGCACCGCGATCAGCGCGAGGCCCAGCACCGCGGCGACGATCGCCATGACGACGATGCGCGAGCGTTGCGCGTTGGTGCGGCTGGTCAGCACCATCAGCACCAGCATGAAGGCGGAGGTCAGCACCAGTCCGCCCCAGGCGGCGCGGGAGAACGCGAGCAGGATCGCCAGCGACATGATGCCGAAGGCGATGACGTTGCGGAACGCCTTGGCAAACTTGTCGGAGACCACGCTCTGGAGCGCGAACAGCGCCGGTAGGATCAGGAAGGCGCCGAGCACGTTCGGGTCCTTGAACGTGCCGCGCGCGCGCCCGTAGAGTGTGAGGAGATCGTCTCCGCCGGGAACCAGATGGAAGTAGCCGGCGACCGCAGACAGCGAGGCGACCATCGCGCCGACCACGAGGCCGCGGCGGAGCATGTCCAGCCGGGCCGCGGTGTCTTCCGAGGTGACCATCGCGAAGAACACGACGGTGACTGCCATGTACCACGAGGTCGCAATCCAGCTCGCCACCTCGGACTGTTCGTACAGCGGGACCGCGCTGATCGTGTAGCCGACATTGAGCAGGACCAGCATCAGGATCAGCGGCATCAGCACGAGCCGCAGGCGCAGACCGGTCGCGAAGAAGGTGACGGCGGCCAGCAGCGTCACGATCTCGTAGGGGCTCGGCTCGATGAAGACGATGGCGCCGGAGGCGCCGGCCAGCCACACCAGCGCGCGCTGGATAGCCAGCACGCCGGGCGCAGCCGGTGCGGCTAATTTCACTCCACCGGCTGTCGCCGCATACGCCATCACATGCTCATACGCTTACGCAACTTGTACGCCACAACTTCCGCCGTCATGCCCCGCGCAGGCGGGGTATCCAGTACGCCGAGCCGTTCGTGGCAGTTTCCACTGCCGGCGATTACTGGATCGCCCGGTCAAGCCGGGCGATGACAGTGTGGCTCGGGGGTAGCAAACTCAATACGCGTTCTCGTTCTTGGTCAGCAGCGAGACCGGCGTCTTCAGGAGAATGACGAGGTCGAACAGCACCGACCAGTTCTCGATGTAGTAGAGGTCGAATTCGACGCGCTTCTGGATCTTCTCTTCATTGTCGATCTCGCCGCGCCAGCCGTTGATCTGGGCCCAGCCGGTGATGCCGGGCTTGACGCGGTGACGAGCGAAATAGCCGTCGACGGCTTCGTCGAAAAGGCGGCTCTGGAGCTTGCCCTGCACCGCATGCGGACGCGGGCCGACCAGGGACAAATTGCCTGAGAACACCACGTTGAAGAGCTGCGGCAGCTCGTCGAGGCTGGTCTTGCGGATGAAGCGGCCGACGCGGGTGACGCGCGGATCGTTCTTGGTCACGACCTTGGAGGCGGTCGGGTCGGCCTGATGGTGGTACATCGAGCGGAATTTGTAGACGTCGATGCGCTCGTTGTTGAAGCCGAAGCGCTTCTGGCGGAACAGCGCCGGGCCGGGGCTGTCGAGCTTCACCGCCAGCGCCACCAGTCCCATCACCGGCAGGGCTGCGAGCAGCGCGAGGCCGCCGACGATGCGGTCGAACAGCCACTTCATCACCAGGTCCCAGTCGGTGATCGGCGCCTCGAACACGTCGAGCGTCGGCACCTCGCCGAGATAGGAATAGGAGCGGGGACGGAAACGCAGCTTGTTGGTGTGCGCGGAGAGCCGGATGTCGACCGGCAGCACCCAGAGCTTCTTCAGCATCTCCAGGATGCGGGTCTCCGCCGAGATCGGCAGCGCGAACAGCACGAGATCGACGCGGGTGCGGCGGGCGAATTCGACGATGTCGTCGACCTTGCCGAGCTTGCGCGCGCCGGCGCAGGTGTCGAGCGCGCGACTGTCGTTGCGGTCGTCGAACACGCCGAGCACGTGGATGTCGGAATCCTCCTGGGCATTCAGCGCCTCGACCAGTTGCTCGCCGTTGCTGTCGGAGCCAACGACGATGGTGCGGCGGTCGAGCCGGCCCTGGCGTGCCCAGGCGCGCACCAGCGAGCGCAGCACCAGACGTTGGGAGATGAGCGCGGCGAGCCCGAGGAAGTAGAAGGCGGCAAGCCACAGCCGCGACATTTCGCTGCCGAACTTGGCGAAGAAGGATACGCCGATGAACAGCAGGAAGACGAACGACCAGGAGGAGATCATCCGCGTCATCTGCCGGAGCTGACCGCGGAACAGCTGCACCTGATAGATGTCGGCGGCCTGGAAGCAGACCGCGACGGCGATGATCTGCGCGGGATAAACCCAGCTGAAGGAGCCGGCGAGCGGCATGACATAGCCGACATAGAGCGCGATGCCGACGAGGCTCAGCAGGGCGAAATCGGCCAAACGGACGAAGCCGGTGATCACGATCGGAGAATAGGCGCGGGCGACCTTCTGGTTGACGACGTCGAGCGCGGCGGGCGAGAGCCGGCGGCGGCGCTCCACAAACGGTTGGTCAGCTGGCTTCGCCGCGGCGCCTGTCGCGGCGTCGAGCATCGAGCGTGCGTTGAGCGGTTCCACGGGCGTCCACGTCCATTCCAAAAAACCCGCGGGTCGCAGCGTTGCGCCCCGGGCGAGCATCCCCTGGCACGTCGATTATCGGACAAATCGGAAGATTCTCTAAAGCGGTCTTAAGGATGGTTAATGATTGGCAAATGCGTCGCGATAACCCGCGAGCACGCCGTCAACCATCGCCTGCTGGGAGAAATGCGCGGAGATGCGCTCGCGCAGGGCGGATGCGCGCTGCGCGGTCGCCTGCGGATCGTCGAGCGCGGCCGCGATCGCCTCCGCCATCGCTTCGGCATTGCTCGCCGCGAACAGGGCCGGGCTCTCGGGCCCAAAAATCTCGGGGATGCCGCCGACGCGGGCCGCGATCATGGGAATGCCGGCAGCTCCAGCCTCGATCACGACGTACGGCATGGAATCGCCGCGCGAGGGCACGACCAGCAGCCGCCCCTTGGAGAAGCCGTAGCGCGCCTTGACGTGACCGATGAAGCGGATGGCGCTCGAGAGGCCGAGCCTGTCGACCTGCGCCTTCAGCGCCGCCGTCTCCTCGCCGTCGCCGCCTAGCGTGAGCGTGACCTTCTTGCCGCCCTCGTGCAGGCGCGCCACCGCATCGACCAGCAAATCCGCGCCCTTGATGTGCCTGAACTCGCCGACATAGGAGAGGTCGGTGGCATCGTCGGCGATGCTAACAGGCTCGAATTCTTCCGGCGTCACGCCATTGAAGACGCAATGCACCACGCCCTTGGGTGTGCCGACGATGCGCTGATAGGTGTCGCGCGCAAACGCGCTCTCGAACAGAAACAAGTCCGTCGCGTCCATCAGCGTGCGTTCGAGCCGCGCGTAAAACTCGCCCTTGAAGGTGTTGAGGGGATAGTGCAGCGAGCCGCCATGCGGGGTGTAGATGCGGATGGTGTCGTTGGATCGCCGCCGCATGCGGACGAAGGCGCCGGCCTTGGCTCCGTGGCCGTGCGTGACGTCGGGTTTGAGCGCGGCGATCAGGCGCCGCATCCGCAGCCACACCAGAAAATCGTCAGGCGACGGTTCGCGACGGATCGCCAGCCGGTGCACGCCGAGCTTCAGCCGCGGCGCGAGCTCGGCCAGCGCCTTGTCCGCGCGCTCACCACCGGTGAGGCTGTCGGCGAGAATCCCGACGTGATGACCGCGATCGACCTGACCGTTGGCGAGATCGAGGATGTGGCGGAAGATGCCGCCCACGGGAGCGCGCACGGCGTGCAGGATGCGGAGCGGCCGGTCGGGAGAGGGGGGCATGATCAGAACCAGCGCTCGACGGCGAATGCTCGAACAATTCTCGAAATATCGAGATGGATTAAGAGCCCTCGTGGTTAACAAACGGTGTCGGCGCGGTGCGCGCCGGTCGCGGCAGGGCGCGATTAACCCAGCAGCAACCTTAATGGAGTGTAATCGCCCCGGTTGAGGTAGAGTCGCAGCGTTGCCCTGCGGGAGTGTTCGATGCGTTTAGCGTTCTGGCGTGCCGGCAAGGACAAGGCGGTGGTCGAGCGGGCTATTTCGAAGCCCAAGGCCGAAGCCAAATCGACCGAAGCCGCGCCCAAGATTGAAGCAGAGCTTGCGCCCGTTGCTGCGAAGCAGGCACAAGCCGAATCCGGCGACATCGATTTGCACGCGCTCGGCGCGGTGCTCGCCCGCAAGCGCGGCTGGATCATCGTGCCGACGGTGCTCGCGCTCGTCGCGTCGATCGCCGCCGTCAATCTCATCACTCCGCGTTACAAGTCGGAATCCCGCATCCTGATCGACGGCCGCGAGAACGTGTTCTTGCGGCCGAGCAGCGACCGCAGCACCGAAGAGCGGCAGTCGCTCGATCCCGAGGCGGTGACCAGCCAGGTGCAACTCGTGCTGTCGCGCGATCTCGCGCGTGAGATCATCAGGAAGAACAAGCTCGCGGAGCGCCCCGAATTCGATCCAGTGCTGCAAGGCATTTCGCCGCTGAAGTCGCTCGCGGCGCTGATCGGCATCGGCCGCGATCCGTTTTCGATGACGCCGGAAGAGCGGGTGCTAGATGCCTATTACGAGCGGCTCCAGGCCTACGCCGTCGACAAGTCGCGCGTGATCGTGGTCGAATTCCAGTCCGCCGATCCCGACCTTGCCGCGCGCGTCGCCAATTCGATCGCCGACGGCTATCTCGTGCTCCAGCAGAATGCGCGCCAGGATCAGGCCCGCAGCGCCAGCCAGTGGCTTTCGGGCGAAATCGAAAATCTGCGCAAGAAAGTCTCCGACGCCGAAGCCAAGGTCGAGGACTTCCGTTCCAAGTCGTCGCTGTTCGTCGGCACCAACAACACCACGCTCTCGAACCAGCAGATGGGCGAGGTCAATACCCAGCTCAACAACGCACGCTCGATGAAGGCGGATGCTGAATCCAGGGCGCGGCTGATCAAAGAGATGCTCCAGAGCGGCAAGCCGATCGAGGCGTCCGAGGTGGTGAACTCCGAACTGATGCGGCGGCTGTCGGAGCAGCGGGTGACGTTGCGGGCGCAGCTTGCCGAACAGTCATCGACGCTGCTCGGCAATCACCCGCGGATCAAGGAGCTGAAGGCGCAGCTTGGCGACCTCGACAACCAGATTCGCGACGAAGCGGCCAAGATCTCGCGCTCGTTCGAAAGCGATGCGCGGATCGCCAGTGGCCGGGTCGACGGCCTGACGGCGAGCCTCGATCAGCTCAAGAAGCAGGCGACCTCGACCAACGGTCAGGACGTCCAGCTCCGCGCGCTCGAGCGCGAAGCCAAGGCGCAGCGGGACCTGCTCGAGACGTATCTTGGGAAGTATCGCGAGGCCAGCACCCGCGAAAGCATCGATACCGCGCCGGCGGAAGGCCGCATCATCTCGCGCGCCATCGTCTCGAATACGCCGGCCTATCCGAAGAAGCTGCCGATCGTGCTGATCGCGACGATCGCGACGCTGCTGCTCTCGTCCGGCGTCGTCGTCACCGGCGAGCTGTTGCGCCAGACCGCGCCGCGCGCGGCGGCCGTGTTCACGCCGGCGCAGACGCAGGCACCGGTGCGCCAAGAGCCGGTAGTCCACCAGCCGCTGGTCCAGCCGGTCGTCCAGCCGGCGGCTGAACCGATGCTCGATCCGGTTGTGGAGGACCTTACGCCGCTTCAGCCCGAGATGACGGCCGATGCCGACGTCACTGAATTCACCGAGATCGAGCATCTGGCCGACAGCCTGCGCGCTGCGGGGCCGGCGGCGAAGAAGGTCACGGTGCTCGGCACCGCGGCCGGCGAAGCTATCACGCTGTCGACGCTGACACTGGCCCGGCACCTGGCGCGCGATGCGCGCGTCGTTGTGGTCGATCTCGCCGCATCCTCGCCGACCATCGCCGCGGTGTCCGTCGATGCTTCGGCTCCCGGCCTCGCCGAGCTGATGCAGGGCGAGGCCTCGTTCGCGCAAATCATCACCCGGGACAAGCTCTCGCGGCTGCATCTGGTCATGGCCGGCCGTCCCGGCTTCGACCGCAGCCTGCTGCAATCGCCGCGGGTGACGCTCGCGATCGATGCGCTGCTCCGCGCCTACGACCACGTGCTGGTGGACGCCGGCAGCGCCTCGGACCTCCCGGCCGAACTGCTGACGGCGCATGCCCGCGCCGTCGTGGTGCCCGATGCCTCGATGGCGCCGGATGCCCGCACGCTGATGTGCGAGCAGCTGCGGGCCGTCGGCTTCAGCGAGGTAACGATGCTGAGCAGGCCGGTGCAGCCGTCGGACGCGGCCGAAGCACCGCGCGGCGTGGCGGCGTGATCTCTCTTACCCTCTCCCCTTGCGGGAGAGGGTGGCTCGCCGCGTAGCGGCGGGACGGGTGAGGGGTATCTCTCCGCGAGTCTCATGGCCGTTTAAATTTGCGGAGACATACCCCTCATCCGGCGCCATAGCCGAAGCTTCGCTTCGGCGTTCCTAAGAACGGCGGCCGAAGGCCGCCTATGCAACCTTCTCCCGCAAGGGGAGAAGGGAAGGGCAGCTCGCAAGTGGCTAGAGATTGAGAGGCTGTGACGCCTACCCGAACGTCTGCCGCAGCCGCCGCGCCAGATCGAACAACATCTGGTTCTGCTTCACCAGCCGTTTGCCGTGGCTCAGCGAGGACATCGCCATCGCCGCGAGTTTTCCGCGCGCGGTCAGGGGCACGAAGCTGTCGAAAATGTCGTCGTCGTCCTTGCAGAACATGCGTTTGTAATCGTCCGAGCCGATGCCGAGATCGAGCGAGCGGTAGCCGCGTTCGGCGTAGCGGTCGATGATGTAGCGCATCAGGATCAGCCCGGGGCTGTAGCGGGCGTGCTCGGACATCGTGTAGGTGTTGAACATCATCGAGAAGCGCTGGCCGTCGGCGACGCCGGCGAAGATCGCGATCACCTCGTCGTCGCATTCGAGCGCATGGATGTCGATGACGCGGCCTTCGCCGCGCGGCGACAGGCATGCGCTGCGGATGAACGCTTCGACGCCGGGCTCGGCAAAGACGTTGGGCAGTTTCTGTTCGGCCATCCGCGCCGGCTTGACCCGGAAGAACCAGTCGAGCAGGCGGGTGACGTCCGCATCCGTGGTGGCGAGGTGATAACGATAGCCGGCAAGCGCCTGGAGCTTCTTTTCCTTGCTCTTGAGGCGGCGGCGAAAGGAGTTGCTGATCCGCGATGTGGGCGGCCCGCCCGGCTCCATCGCCAGGAGAGGGCAGCCGTTGATCGCACTCTGCCGCGGCAGCTGCGCGAACGGGTTGTGCTGGTCGTGCCAGCGCAGCGGCTGCTGCGTCAGCGCGAGCACGTCGGCATGCTCGCGCAGCGGCGCAAGCAGCGCGTCGAGATCGGCGCTGGCGACCTCGGCGGCGAACGCGGCGTTCCACAGGCCCATGTTGAAGGTGGTGTGCTTGCCGCCCATGAAGCAGGCCGTGCGCACGCCGTGGCCTTGCCGCAGCGAGAGCGGCAGCAGCAGGAGCGGCTGGCGCTCGGTGTCGCGGGCAATGACGATGAAGGGACTGGCGCCGTCGTGGCTGCCGACCAGCCGTTGCCATGGGCTGAGCAGGTCGAAGCGCTGGTAGGGCGTGAAGAGGTGACCGCTCTCCTCGAACGCGCGCCAGACCGTCTCGGCCTCGGCCAGATCGGTGACGATATCGACATACGCGATACGGCTCGCTTTCGACCGCGCTGGCGATTCTGCCGTCCGGCTTTGCATCGCCGCAGCCATGGTCATTCACGAAACCTGTCGAGAAACGAAAAATTTGCGTATTTCGGCCTGTGGCCGACCTTTGCAAAGAAATGTCAACAAAGGGTAATGACAATCAGGCGAACGCGAAGGTGGGACATTGGCATCCGACGACAGATGGCTGGAGCGGTTGCGGCTCGAGCTGGCCTGGTTCACCGGTCAGGCTGTGCTGCGCAGCCGCGGCGCCGGCGCGATCCTGCGGTTTCAGCACGTGCGGCCGCGGCGGCGCGGCGCGTTTCAGCCGCTGCGTGAAAGCGAGATCAGTCCGCAATTTCTCGATCGCGCCATTGGTGCGCTGAAGCAGTGGGGATATGACTTCCTCGGCATGGACGATGTCTGCCGCCGCGCGGTGACGCTGCCGGAGAAGCGGCGCTTCGTGGCGCTAACCTTCGACGGCGCCAACAAGGACCTCATCAGCTTCGCCTATCCAGTGCTGGCGCGCCACGCCGTGCCGTTCACGATCTATGTGCCCACCGCGTTTCCCGATGGAGTCGGAGAGGCCTGGTGGCTCGGGCTCGAGCGGATGATCGCGCGCGAGAGCCGCATCAACCTGATGATGGGCGAGAAAGAGCAGCGCTTCACCGTCACAGGCAACGCCGAGAAGCAGGCGCTGTTTTCGTTCGTCGAGAGCTGGCTGCGCTCGTTGCCGCCGGCGGATTTGTCGGCTGCGATCGCCGATCTCTGCACGCGCTACCGGGTCGACCTCGCCGCGCTCTCGCGCGAAGCGTCGATGGATTGGGAGGATCTGGCAAAGCTTGCGGCGGATCCGCTGGTCACGGTCGGCAGCGCGACGGTGAACTATCCCGTTCTCGCCAACATGAAGGACGCCGCCGCGTTGCGCGAGATGACGATGGGCAAGGCGGTGGCGGAAGCGGCCTTCGACCGCGAGATCAGGCACTTGGCCTTTCCGTTCGGCGATCGCTCGTCTTTCCGGCGCAGCCATGTCGTCATGGCGGAGGAGGCCGGCTTTGCCAGCGCCGTCTCGACCATCCCCGGCATCGTGGACGCGGAGGGGCGCACCAATCTGCGCGCATTGCCGCGGATTTCCTGGGACGGCCGGATACAATCACTGCGCATGCTGCGTGTGCTGGTGTCCGGTGCTGCCTTCGCGCCGGTGAAACCGACCCGCAGCGTTACGAATTAAGATTTGACGCGATCCGGCCGCTGCATCCAACTCACGATCGGCATCGCCGGCAGCACCCAGCCCATGCCGACCACCACGTAGTAGATCGCCTGCCACCAGCCGGACTCGGCGATCCACGGCATCTGCGCCAGCGCCATGCCGAGCAGGGCCCAGACGGTGGCCAGCACCAGGAGCAGGATGGCGCCGAGGAACTTGCGGGTGCGGATCGTCATGGCGGAATGCTGCGGCCTTCGCGTAACTTGCGCTGCGGGAGCGGGGGACTATAAGGGGCACGCAGTCCGGTTCAAGTCTCTTTGCAACAAGGCTTGGTTTTGCCCCTGAAATGACGACGATTTTCGCTCCGACCAATCCGCATCGCGCCGTGCGCTGGTGGCTGATTTCCGTGGCCGCCCTCATCGCGCTGATGGTGCTGGTCGGCGGCGCGACGCGGCTGACGGAATCCGGCCTCTCGATCGTCGAATGGAAGCCGGTTACGGGCAGCGTGCCGCCGCTGTCGGAGGCGCAGTGGACCGAGGCCTTCGAGGCCTACAAGAAAATTCCGCAATATCGCGAGCTCAATGCGGGCATGAGCCTGTCCGAGTTCAAGGAGATTTTCTGGTGGGAATGGAGCCACCGGCTGCTCGGCCGTTTCATCGGCGTGGCCTATCTGCTGCCGTTCCTGTTCTTCCTGTGGCGCGGCGGCCTGTCGGGTAAGTTGAAACGGCGGCTGTGGCTGCTGTTCGCGCTTGGCGGACTCCAGGGCGCCGTCGGCTGGTGGATGGTGGCCTCGGGCCTCACGGAACGTGTCGAGGTCTCGCAATATCGACTGGCGACGCATCTGGTGCTCGCGCTCCTGATCTTTGCCGGCATCGTCTGGACGGTGCGGCGGCTCGCCGAGCGGCCGCAGATCATTGCGCCCGCGCGGCTGAGATTCACGAGCGTGCTGCTGCTCATCGTGACCTTCGTCCAGATCTATTTCGGCGCGCTGGTCGCGGGTCTGCGCGCCGGGCGTGCCTACAACACCTGGCCGCAGATCGACGGCGCGTTCATTCCCGCAGGCGACCGGCTCTGGTTCGAGACGCCGTGGTGGCGCAATATGTTCGACAACGTGCTGACGGTGCAGTTCGAGCACCGTATGACGGCCTATGCGCTGTTCGTGCTGGCGGCGCTGCACGCGTTCGATGCGGTACGCTCGCGCACGGCGGCCGGCGGTGCGCTCTGGCTGTTCGCCGCGGTCAGCCTGCAGGCTGTGCTCGGGATCCTCACGCTGCTCAACCAGGTGCCGATCGATCTCGCGCTCTCGCATCAGGCGGTCGCGATCGTGGTGCTCACGCTTGCGGTGATGCAGGTGGAGCGGCTGGCCTCGCGACAATCTGCGCAGGCGCAGCCGCGCGCGGTTCCGGTCGGTCAGGCCGGCTGATCAGGTCAGCAATAGCCGTAGACGCCGCAGGCGTAGGGCAGGCGCCAGAAATAGCCGACCTGCGGTCCGCCGTAGTACGGGCCCTGATAATCGTAGCTCCAGGGCCGGCCATAATAGCCCGGCAAGGTGCTGGAGCCGGGCAGGAGCGGCGTGCCGGGCAGGTTGCGGATGTAGCTGCCGATGCCATAGGCCGGCGAGATCAGCGCATCCGGATCGGTCTCGACATAGACCTGTGGCGGGTCCTGCGGCGGCACGGCAGCGCGCCGTCTCGCTGTGGCCGGCAGATCGGCGGCAACGGCAGCTGAGACCGTCAGCATGGCGGCAAGGGCAGGTACCATCCAGCGCAGCATCGTCGGCTCCGAATCAAAGGGGCGATCCAAGGACGATGTATGCGGCAGATATGGTTAATGACTGTTAACTGACTGCGGCCAAAACGGCCGCCGTCATTCCGGGGCGGTCCGGCAGGACCGAACTCAGGTGCGCAATTGCGCACCTGAGAATCTCGAGATTCCGGGTCTGGTCCTTCGGACCATCCCGGAATGACGATGGCAATTACGCCCCCAGCGCCTGCTCCAGATCTGCGATCAGATCTTCCTTGTCTTCGATGCCGATCGAGAGCCGCACCACGTCGGGGCCGGCGCCGGACTTCACCTTGGCGGCGTCGTCGAGCTGGCTGTGCGTCGTCGAGGCGGGGTGGATGACCAGCGAGCGGGTGTCGCCGACATTGGCCAGGTGCGAGAACAGCTGCAGCTTCGACACCAAGCTGACGCCGGCGTCATAGCCGCCCTTCAGGCTGAAGGTGAACACGGCGCCTGCGCCCTTCGGCGCGTATTTCCGCGCGAGCTGATTGTACTTGTCGCTTGCCAAGCCCGCATAGCTCACCGAGGCCACCGCCGGATGGCCGGCGAGGAATTCGGCGACGGCCTTGGCGTTGTCGCAGTGCTTCTGCATGCGCAGCGGCAGCGTCTCGATGCCGGTCAGGATCATGAAGGCGTTGAACGGCGACAGCGCGGGTCCGAGATCGCGCAGGCCCAGCACGCGGCAGGCGATCGCGAAAGCGAAATTGCCAAAGGTCTCCTGGAGGCGGATGCCGTGATATTCGGGCCGCGGCTCCGACAGCATCGGATATTTGCCGCCCGTGGACCAGTCGAACGTGCCGGCATCGACGATGATGCCGCCGAGCGAATTGCCGTGGCCGCCCAAAAATTTCGTCAGCGAGTGCACGACGATGTCGGCGCCGTGATCGATCGGGCGGATCAGGTAGGGCGAGGCCAGCGTGTTGTCGACGATCAGCGGCACGCCCGCCTTGCGCGCCACCGTCGAGATCGCCTCGATGTCGGTGATGCTGCCGCCGGGATTGGCAATGGACTCGATGAAGATGGCCTTCGTGCGCGGCGTCACCGCGCGCTCGAAGCTTGCGATGTCATCGGAATCGGCCCACACCACGTTCCAGCCGAAGCTCTTGAACGCATGCGAGAACTGGTTGATCGAGCCGCCATAGAGCTTGCGCGCGGCGATGAATTCGTCGCCGGGCTGGAGCAATTGCTGCAGCACCACGACCTGTGCGGCGTGGCCCGAGGCGACCGCAAGCGCGGCGGTGCCGCCTTCGAGTGCGGCAACACGCTCTTCCAGCACCGCGTTGGTGGGATTGCCGATGCGGGTATAGATGTTGCCGAATGCCTGCAGGCCGAACAGCGAGGCGGCGTGGTCGGCGTCGTTGAAGACGAAAGAGGTGGTTTGATAAATCGGGGTCGCGCGCGCACCGGTGGTGGGATCGGGCTGTGCACCGGCATGCACGGCGAGGGTCGAAAATCCCGGAAGGCGATCGCTCATTGAGGGCGTCCTGTTCTTGTGATCTGAAATCGCGCGGCATGCTGATCGGCGACGCGCCCGCCGTCAAGGCGCCGCTTCACATCACGGCGCTACGATTGTCACGTTCGCGCAACGGAAGTCTATTGCGTCAGCTCTGCTCGGTCTTGTTCTTTGCTGCGCGATCGGAAGCCGCGGTGTCACCGCCGCTGACACTCATCCGATTGAGGGATAGCCGCATGCCTTGCGTCGGAGCCGGCGGCCGTTTGGAGCTCAGCGTGCGTGAATTGACGCCCATCCAGGAGATCTCCGACGACAAGCGGCCATATTCGATCTTCGGGCAGCGGTTCATTACGACCTTGATACCGACCGATTCCGCTTTCGCCGCTGCCGCGTCGTCACGCGCGCCGAGCTGCATCCAGATCACCTTCGGCAGCGGATCGAGCGTGAGCGCTTCTTCGACCACCGGCATGATGTGGCTGGAGTTGCGAAAGATGTCGATCATGTCGACGGGGCGGGCGATGTCGGAGAGCGAGGCGACAAACGGCTTTCCGAGCAGATCCTTGCCGACATGGCCGGGATTGACCGGGATCATGTCATAGCCGCGCTGCGCCAGATATTTGAACGCAAAATAGCTCGGCCGCACATTGACGGGCGAGGCGCCGACCATCGCGATCGACTTCACGCTGTTGAGGATGCCGCGGATGTAATTGTCGGGATAGGCGTCGTGGTTCATCTTTTTCTTTCTCTGACCCTCATGGTGAGGAGCGCGGCCCGCGCGTCTCGAACCACGAGGCCACAGTCGGGCCTCCATCCTTCGAGACGCCGCGTTCCGCGGCTCCTCAGGATGAGGAGTTGACTATTCATCCCGCCATGTTGGCGTGCGCTTCTCGATGAAGGCGCCGATGCCTTCCTCGGCGTCGCGCGCCATCATGTTCTCGGTCATCACCTCTGCCGCATAGCGATAGGCGTCCGCAAGGCTCATCTCGGCCTGGCGGTAGAACGCCTCCTTGCCGAGCTTGACGGTGTAGGCCGACTTCAGCGCGACCTGTTCGGCGAGGGCAATTGCGGCCTCGCGCTCGGTGCCGGCCGCGACCACGCGGTTGATGAGCCCGATCTCGCGGGCGCGCGTGGCCGGGATCGGCTCGCCGGTCAGCAGCATTTCCATCGCCTGCTTGCGCGGCACGTTCCGCGACAGCGCCACCATCGGCGTGGAGCAGAACAGGCCGATATCGACGCCCGGCGTGGCGAAGCTCGCCGCTTCCGAGGCGATCGCGAGATCGCAGCTTGCCACGAGCTGGCAGCCGGCCGCGGTCGCAATGCCCTGGACGGCCGCGACCACGGGCTTCGGCAAATGCACAACCGCCTGCATCATCGCGCTGCAGGCGGTCATCATCTCGGCAAAGAAGGCGCGGCCGCGATCCGGGTCAGTGCGGCGCGCCGTCAGCTCCTTCATGTCGTGGCCGGCGGAGAAGGCGGGGCCGTTGGCTGCGATCACGACGCCGCGGACCGCCTTGTCGTCGCGGATCTCATTGAGCTCGGCATGCAGGCTTGCGATCATCGCCTGCGACAGACTGTTGCGGGCGGCCGGGCGGTTCAGCGTCAGGACCGCGATGGGCCCTATGGTCTCGCGCAGCAGGCTCGACGGTTGCGGGGAGGGGGCGCGGGCGGCCTGGGCGGACATCGAAGCGTTTCCGGTTGGATTCTTGCAATTGGATGACGCAGATAACTTAATGTAACAGGGGACGTGAAGCGAGGGTGAGGCGAAGCATGGCGTTAGCGAAAATGAGCGTGGCGGAGGTCGAGCAGTTTCTCCGTGACGAGTTTCCCCAGGCCTTCAGCGGCGATGACATCACGATCGAGAGCGCCGACGGCCAGACCTGCCTTTTGCGCCAGCGCTACAGCGAAAGGATGCTGCGGCCGGGTGGAACCGTGTCCGGCCCGACGCTGATGGCACTGGCCGATTTCGCGATGTACGTGGTGCTGCTGTCCGCGATCGGGCCGATCGGGCTTGCGGTCACCACCAATCTCAACATCAACTTCCTGCGCAAGGGCCAGCCCGGCCAGGATGTGCTGGCGGAGGCGCGGCTGCTCAAGCTCGGCAAACGCCTGGCGGTCGGCGAGGTGAAGCTGCTGTCCGGCACGTCGCCCGATCCGATCGCTCATGTCACCTCGACCTATTCCATTCCAAATGTTTGAGCTTTTCGCAGGTAATATAGCACCATAATTTTAAGATATTGATTTTGCTATTGTAATTCCCGCTCTGGGGCATTGACCGTTGTGCGTCTCTTCTCTAGAAAACCGCCCAGTCCGGCGCGGTGTTCGCGCCGATATCTCCCGTCCACGGAAACTCCGATATGAAAACCTTTTCGGCAAAGCCGGCTGAGGTGACGAAGAAGTGGGTACTGATCGACGCCAAGGGTCTGGTCGTCGGCCGTCTCGCCACCATCGTCGCCATGCGCCTGCGCGGCAAGCACCTCCCGACCTACACCCCGCACGTTGATTGCGGCGACAACGTCATCATCATCAACGCGCAGCATGCGGTCCTCACCGGTCGCAAGCGCGAGCAGAAGACCTATTACAAGCACACCGGTTATGTCGGCCACGTCAAGGAGCGCACCGCGCGCCAGATCCTTGAAGGCAAGCATCCCGAGCGCGTGCTCGAGAAGGCCGTCGAGCGCATGATCCCGCGTGGTCCGCTCGGTCGCGTCCAGATGGGCAACCTCCGCGTCTATGGCGGCGCCGATCATCCGCACGAGGCCCAGACGCCCGAGAAGATCGACATCGCCAAGTTGAACCGCAAGAACACGAGGGCCGCATAACATGGCCGAATCCATCCAGTCGCTCGACCAGCTCTCGCAGCTCAAGACGGCGGCGGCGCCCGACGCGCCCAAGCACGAGAAGAAGGTCGACAAGTTCAACCGCGCGTACGCCACCGGCAAGCGCAAGGACGCGGTCGCCCGTGTCTGGATCAAGCCGGGCGCCGGCAAGGTCACGGTCAATTCGCGCGAGGTCGAGGTCTATTTCGCCCGTCCCGTGCTGCGCATGATGATCGAGCAGCCGTTCTCGGTGGCCGCGCGTTCCGGCCAGTACGACGTGATCTGCACGGTTGCCGGCGGTGGTCTGTCCGGCCAGGCCGGTGCCGTCCGTCACGGCATCTCCAAGGCGCTCACCTATTTCGAGCCGGAGCTGCGTACCGTGCTCAAGAAGGGCGGCTTCCTCACCCGCGACTCCCGCGTGGTCGAGCGCAAGAAGTACGGCAAGGCCAAGGCCCGCCGGTCCTTCCAGTTCTCGAAGCGTTAATCGCTTCGGTCACATTCGCCGCGAAAGCGGCTTCAATGAGATGCAAAAGGGCGCTGATTTCAGCGCCCTTTTTGTTGTTCGTTTGTATGCAAATTGATGACGTGTTTCCCGAAAACTTGGCCCCGCATGAAAACCTGAATGGAACTCGCGGGACATAGCGTCGCATCTGGAAGGGCGCGCAAGTCGGCTGGGCCGATCGCGTAACTTGCTATGTCTAGAAGGGGGCCGACATGATGTCGCTCGATAGCATCACGCTCTATTTGGTCGCCACCATGGTTGCCGCACTGCTCGGCGCCATGATGGTGTTTTTCGGCAAGCAGGAGAACAGCCCCGCGCTGAAATGGTGGGGCACCGCGTATCTCCTCGGCGCAGCGTCCGTCGCGCTATGGACCGCGGCCGGCGACAAGCTCGGCCCGCATCTTTACCTTGCGCTGAACGCAGTCGGCTTCGTCGCCTGCGGCATGGTGTGGAATGCGGCGCGCGTCTTCCACGGCCGCAAGCCGAATTGGCCGGGTCTCCTTGTCGGCGCGCTGGCCTGGGCCGCCGCCGTGACGCTGCTTGATCCCGCCGCGTCCATGCTGCGCATGATCGTCGGCGCCGGCATCGTCTCGGTCTATGCGGCACTGACGGCGAGCGAGCTCTGGGTCGAGCGGCGCAAGAGCCTGCAACGGCGCTGGCCGGCCTTCGTGGTGCCGGTGCTGCACGGCTGCGTGCTGATGCTGCCGATCGTGCTCGGCAGCTTCCTGCGTCCGAACGATGCCGGCTTCTCCGGCAGCATCTGGGTCACCGTGTTTGCGGTCGAGCTCATCCTCTATGCCGTCGGCACCGTGTTCGTGATCTTCATGCTGGTGTCGGAGCGCACGGTGACGGCGCACCGGACCGCCGCGTCCACCGATCCCCTGACCGGCATGCTCAACCGCCGCGGCTTCTCGGAAGCCTGCGGGCGCGTGATCGAGCGCGAGGCCAAGGCCGGCCGTCCCGTGACCGTGATGATCTTCGACATCGATCACTTCAAGTCGATCAACGACCGCTTCGGCCATCCTGCCGGCGACGAGATGCTGAAGCTGTTCTCGACCGTCGTCGTCAGCAACCTGCGCATGACCGATATGTCGGGCCGCATCGGCGGCGAGGAGTTCGCGGCGCTGCTGCCGTGTTCGCTGGAGGAGGGTGTCCTGGTTGCCGAGCGCGTGCGCGAGGCGTTCGAGACCTCCGGCGTCGTCGTCGATGAGGGCCCGGTCGACACCACTGTCAGCATCGGCGTCGCCGGCGGTCCGGCCGGCACCGAGCTCGAGGTGCTGCTGGCCTCGGCCGACACCGCGCTCTATCAGGCCAAGCGCGGCGGTCGTAACCGGGTCGAGGCGGCGGAGGAGCTGCCGCTGTCGCTGGAGAACTGGCGCCGCCAGAGCGCGGCGCGGGTTGGTGCGCCGCAGGCGCGTCCGGCCACCGCCTGAAGCCAAGAGGCGCCTCAAGAGGCGCCTTCGGTAATCCGCTGTTTACCATTCGATCCCTACCATTGCGGTCATGGAAGCGATCCGTCGACAGAACCCGCAGGCTGCCCTGATGTCGCTCGAAGCCGCTGCGGCCTCGGCACGCGGCGGCTTCGCTTGCGTGTTCTCCACCGCGGATGAATACGAGCGCGCGCTCATCACCGAGCGCCGCGCCCAGGGGCGCTACACGCAAAGCCGTAGCTACTGGCCGCTCGCGCTGTTCATCGGTTGCGCGCTCATCGTGGCGGGCACCGCTCTGCTGTTCGCCTGAGAGCACGCATTTTTGACCGGTCAGGGCGCCGATTCGGTGCCTTTTTCTTCGTTGCGGTCTACGGTAGACACACCCATCAAACAAACAGGGTGGAAACCGATGATCACCGAGATTGCGCAAATCGACGTCAAGCCGGGCAGCGAGAAGGATTTTGAGGCGGCCGTCGCCAAGGCCAAGGCCGCCTTCGGCGGTTCGAAGGGCTTTCACGGCTTCGAGCTGCACAAGTCGATCGAGAAGCCGCAGCGCTACCGGCTGATGGTGAAGTGGGCGACGCTGGAGAACCACACCGTCGATTTCCGCGGCTCGGAGAATTTCACCGAATGGCGCGGCCTCGTCGGTCAGTATTTTGCTTCGCCCCCGGAGGTCGAGCACACCGAGACCGTGCTGACGACCTGAGCGACTGCACGACGCCTTACGCCGCCTCGTTGCCTGAGCATGATCTTTTCGGAGAACCGCTGCGCACTTTTCCGGATCATGCTGCCAGGGGCGGCGCCTCGTACGTCTTGAAATGGTCGATCATGACCTTGGCGATGGCGACCAGTGGGAGCGCCAGCGCCAGGCCCCAGATGCCGAACACGACGCCGAGCAGGATCTGGAACGCGAACAGCGTGGCCGGCGGGATGTCGAGCGCCTGCCGCTGCAGGATCGGCGTCAGCACATAGCTCTCCATCGCGTGCACGCCCATGAAGAGGAGGAAGGCCGACAGCGCCGGAATCCAGCCCGAGGCGAGGCTCGCGAGCACCACGACGACGCCGGCAATGATGGCGCCGACGGTCGGAATGAAGGCGAGCAGGCCCGCCTGAATCCCCAGGATGAACGAGCCGGGGATGCCGATGATGGCTAGCCCGATCCAGGTCACGATGCCAACCGCGATCATCACGACGATCTGCGCGATCAGCCAGCGTTCCAGCGTCTCGCCGATGCCGTCGATGATCAGGGTGACGCGGGTGCGATGCCTCGCCGGCGCCAGGAACAACAGGCCGTCGTGGTAGACGCCGGGCTGGGCGGCGAAGGACAGCCCCAGGAACAGCACGATGAAGATGTTTCCCACGCCGTGGATGGTGCCGAGCAGGAGCTTGAAGGTCTGGCTCACGATCGCGCCACCGCTGGAGGCCAGCGCGCCGGCGCCGGGCAAGGAACCGCGCGGGGGTGCTGCTGGCGAGGGTGTCGAGTCCGATGGTGGATTGGCCGAAGCGTCAGACGCAGCGCTGCCGAGATCGAAGAAGCTGGTGTCGATCCCGTGGTTGTCCAGGAAGGTCTTCACGTTGCCGATCTGCGACTTGATGGTCTTGCTCAGCAGCGAGGCCTGCTCGGCGATGGTGGCGCCGCCGAGATAGGCGACGCCCGCGAGCAGCACCGCAAGCACGACGCAGACGATCGCGAGCCGGACCGGATGCGGCAGGTGCACGCGGCGGCCGAGCGCGTTGGTCAGCGCGTTGAGGCCGACGCCGAGCAGCATGCCGGTGAAGATCAGCAGCAGCGTGGTCGCAAAATACCAGGTGAAGACCAGCATCGCCGTGAACAGCACGACACCGATGCCGCCGACCGAAATTGCCCAAGCCAGATCGGTGCGGGTCGTGGGGCGTTGGTCTGCGAGGATGGTCACATCATGTCCTTTTCGGCGGCTGCGGGCGGGGCACTCTTTCGGCAAACGCGCTTTCGATCAAGACCGCGTCAACGCGCTGGTTTGACGCTGTCGCGCGAACGGTGCAGAGCGATGAGGAGAAAACAGGTGGGGGGCGCTTGAGTTTCATCAGCAAGTGGGCCGGTCTGCTCGGGCTTCTGGCCGTGATCGTGATCGGTGACCAGATCCGGATCAACCGGCCCAGCCACAAATACCGCCTCACGGTTGAGGTGACGACGCCTGACGGGATCAAGACGGGGTCCGGTGTTCTCGCCGTCGTGCCTGACCGCAACTATAACCGCGGCGGCCGCACCACGATGCGCGGGGAGGCCGTGTTCGTCGATCTCGGCCAAGACGGCGGCAAAGGCAAGAACCTGGTGGCATTGCTGGCGCATCAGCAGGGCGGCAAGCTCGACCTCGACGACATCAACTATGTCGCGCTCCGTGCCTATGGCGCCGCGCGCGGCAACCGCGTCTCGTTCAACGACATCAGCCGGCAGGCCGGCATTGTCCCGGTGCAGGGGGAGTTGATCCCCGTGCTCGTGAGCTTTGGCGATCCCCGAGATCCCCAGACCGCGCGCCTTGTCGCCGGCGACCATGCGGATGCGGTTCTGGGCGATGGCTACGCCGTCCGTGCCCTCACCGTCGAGGTGGTGCCCAACGGGTTTTGGCCGATCGATTTCGGCGGGGTGCTGGGGGAGCCCGTGACGCGCGGAATCGAGGCGAAATTGCCCTGGCTGGCCACGCCGGACGATCCGGCGGCAACCGCGCTGAAGGCCGCCGGCCTGCCCGTCGTGGGGACAACCGAGGCCCGGGAGGCATTTGCGCGAAAATAGCATTGCCGTCCCGCGATCCCTTCTGTTGAATTTGTTCCATCCCAAGGGCATGTTTGGAGAATCTTCTTACGCGGGAGGTCGGAACGGGAGATGAGAAAGCCGGTCGTCGGCGTGATCGGGAACGCCCATCGCGTCGAAAATCGATTTCAGGTCCAGATGGTCGGCGAGCGCAATTTGCGCGCTGTGGCCGAGGTTTCCGGCGGCCTGCCGATGATGTTTGCGGGAGCGCCCGACATCACCGATATCGGCGCGCTGCTCGATGTGGTCGACGGGATCGTGCTTACCGGCGCCCGCGCCAACGTCCATCCGACCCGTTTCAATGTCGACCCGTGCGAGCGGCACGAGCCCTACGACATCCACCGCGACGAGGTGGCACTGGCGCTCTCGGTCGCTTGCGTGTCCCGCGGCATTCCGCTGTTCGGAATCTGCCGCGGCCTCCAGGAGATGAACGTCGCCTTCGGCGGCTCGCTGCATCCGGAGATCCGCGAAATCCCCGGCCGCATGAACCACCGCATGCCCAGGCTCGAGAACGGCGAGATTCACCCTGATCCAACCGTGGTGTTCGCCGACCGTCACGATGTCGACCTCACGCCCGGAGGCGCCTTCGCGCGGCTGCTCGGCTGCGAGAAGATCAGGGTCAATTCGCTGCACGGCCAGGGCATTCTCGACCCCGGCAAGCGCGTGCTGATCGAAGGCATCGCCGAGGACGGCACCATCGAGGCGATCCGCATCGCGGAAGCCCCGACCTTCGCGCTCGGCGTACAATGGCACGCCGAATACGACCCGCAGCGCAATCCGATCAACCGCAAGCTGTTCGAGGCGTTCGGCGAGGCGATGGTCGTACGCCAGCGCGCGGCGGCGTAGCAAGAAGCTCGCTCGCAGCCCTCGACTGAACGGCGCCTTGGTTTCGCAGCTTACGCCGTCCGCTCCATCCGTCGCGCGCGATAGGCCTGCGGCGACATCAGGGTGAGCTTGCGGAAGGCCTTGCGAAAGCTGCTCTCGTCCTCATAGCCGGCCGTGCGTGCGATGGTCTTGATCGGCTGCGCGGTCGTCTCCAGCAGCGTGCGCGCATGCTCGACGCGGCGGCGCATGATGAAGGCTTGCGGCGGCTCGCGCGTGAGCTCCTGGAACTTCCGGTTCAGCGTGCGCTCGCTGAGGCCGAGCGCATCGGCGAGGCGCTTGACCGTCATCGGGCTCTTGCCGGTGCGGCGAACCAGCAGGTCGGCCCGGGTCAGCAGCGGGTCCTGCGACAGCAAATAGCCGACGGGCATGAAGATCGACTGGGTGCGTTGCGCGGTGTCGATGACGACGTAGTCCGCGCAGAGCTTTGCAATCGCCTTGCCGTCGACCATCTCGATCAGCCTGAGCAGGAGGTCGACCCACGACATCGGTCCGGCCGCGCAGACGATGCGGTCCGCGACCGTGATGACGGCGTCGGCGGCGAGGTCGATGGTGGGATGGCGCTGCCGCAGCTCGCCTTGCAGCCACCAGGTGATGGTGGCGCGGCGGTGGTCGAGCAGGCCGCTGCCTGCAAGCAGGAACACGCCGCTGCAGAACGCGCCGATCAGCCGGCCGCTCGCATGCTGCTGCCGAAGCCAGGCGCCGGCGCGGGCATATTGCGGTTGCAGGCGTTCCGCCGTGACGTGATCGACGAGGTTGCCGGGGACGATGATCGCGTCGAAGCGACCGCGTTTGCCGACCGCGCCATCGACGGCGACCATCTGGCCGCCGCCGGCGCGCACCGGCTTGCCGTCGAGCGAAAGCACCTCCCAGGCGAAGCGCGTTTTCGCACCGCTCTGCTGCATCACGTGATTGGCGAGCGACAGGATGTCGGCGACCCCGGCGATCGCCGAATGCATACAGCCTTCCAGCGCCAGAATTGCGAGCTTCATGAGACCTCCAGGACAGGCGCGGCGATCCTAGCCGATCGGCGCGGGGCTGCGTGGCGGAAATTGCCCGATCTCTGTCTCATCCGCCACTGCCTTGCCGGCGCCGTCAGGTCCAGTCTCGTGCCGTCGTCACACGACATCATTGGAGAGAGACATGCCTTACGTCACCATTTCCACCGTCCGCGGCATCCTGGATGCCGGGCAAAAGAAGACCTTGCTCGAACGCGTCACCGATCTCCTGGTCGAGGTCGAAGGGCAGGGCAATCCGGACTTCCGCCGCAACGTCTGGGTCAGGATCGAGGAGCAGGAGCCGGCGCACTGGTCGCTGGGCGGCATGCAGCCGACGCCTGAGATCATCGCCGGCATGTTCGGCACGATCGGCGCGGATGGCGTGCGGGTCCCACGGCCGTAGCAGCACAGCGTGCGCGGGCGGACCAGCCAAAGGCATGGTTCGCCACCGCCCTGTGCTCAATCGATCTGCGGGGCGATTTCCATTGCATCGCACAATCACAATCACGACCATGGCCCGCATGCGGCCGCATTGAGGTTCGCAAGACGCGCACCATATGCTCTGCAAGGGAGCCCTGCCGTGCAGACCATGAAGGCGGCCCTCGTTGCGGCGATTGGCGTCGTGGCTTTGATCTGCTGCCTCCTTCCCAGCTCAGCGGAGGAGAACGGCCGTCTTGCATTGGTCGTTTCGATCGACGGAGCCATCGGCCCTGCGTCGGCCAGCTACGTCAAGGAGGCTTTGGCCAAGGCAAGCGAACGGCGTGCCGAGGTCGTGCTTCTGAGACTGAACACGCCCGGCGGCCTCAATTCCAGCATGCGCGAGATCATCGCGGATGTGCTGGCCTCGCCGATCCCTGTCGTCGGTTACGTCGCGCCATCCGGCGCCCACGCGGCGAGCGCGGGGACCTATATCCTTTATGCGACCCACATCGCGGCGATGGCGCCGGGCACCAATATTGGCGCCGCGACGCCGGTGCAGATCGGCGGGCCGCTGCCGGGTCTTCCGAGCGGACCGGCGGACAAGGGCGGCAAGGACAAGAAGGACGGTGACCAGCAGAGCGAGTCCAAGGATCAGCCCAAGGATGCCATGACGGCCAAGGCGACCAATGATGCGGTTGCCTTCATCCGCAGTCTTGCGGAGCTGCGCAACCGCAATGTGGACTGGGCGGAGAAGGCGGTCCGTGAGGCTGCCACGCTCTCTGCGAACGCCGCGCTAGAGGCTCATGCCATCGATCTCGTCGCGCGCGATCAGGCTGAATTGCTGAGGCAGATCGATGGTCGCGTGGTCGAGGTCGCAGGCGGCAAGACGCAACGCCTGGTGACAAAGGATGCCGTCGTCGAAGCCATCGATCCCGGACCGATATCCCGCTTCCTGGCGGTGATCACCGATCCGAACGTGGCGTTCATTCTCCTGATGGTCGGCATCTACGGCTTGATCTTCGAGTTCATGTCTCCTGGAGCCGTCGCCCCCGGAGTCGTCGGCGCGATCTGCCTGCTGATCGGCCTCTATGCGCTCAATCTGCTGCCGATCAATTATGCCGGCCTCGCCCTGATGTTGGTTGGACTCGTGCTTCTCACCATCGAAGCCTTCAACCCGACCGTGGTGATCGGGCTCGGAGGGATCATCGCGTTCGTGCTGGGAGCGCTGATGCTTTTCAGGGGCGAGGCGCCGGGCTACCACCTGTCGTGGTGGGTGATCGGCATCACCGCAGCAGTGTTCGCCGGCTTTGCGCTCGTCGTGCTCGGTTCGCTTCGGCGCGTCGGCAGGGCTCCTGCACTGGTCGGCGCGCAGGCCATGCGAGGCTTGCCCGCCGAGGTTCTCGACTGGAATGGGAACGAAGGTCATGTCTTCGCCCATGGTGAGCGCTGGCAGGCGCGCGGCGCCGAAACGTTCAAGCCCGGAGAGACGGTCGAAGTCGCCAACATCGTCGACCTGACGCTGCTGATACGGCGCGCACCAACAGGCGAGGGAGGTACATCATGATGCTGGAATATCTGACCTATGCGGCGCTTGCGTTGCTCGTCATCATGTTCCTGTCCCAGGCTATTCGAATCCTGCGCGAATACGAGCGTGGCGTCATCTTTACGCTCGGCCGCTTTACCGGCGTGAAGGGCCCGGGCCTCATCATCCTCATTCCGATCGTGCAGCAACTGGTGAAGGTGGATCTGCGGGTGATGGTGCAGGTCGTGCCGCCGCAGGACGTGATTTCGCGGGACAACGTCTCCGTCAAGGTCAACGCCGTTCTGTACTTCCGCATCGTCGACCCCGAACGGGCCATCATCAAGGTCGGCGACTACATGGCCGCGACCAGCCAGCTCGCCCAGACGACCTTGCGCTCGGTGCTCGGCAAGCACGAGCTCGACGAGATGCTCGCCGAGCGCGACAGGTTGAACGCGGACATCCAGGAGATCCTCGACAAGCAGACCGACGTCTGGGGCATCAAGGTCACCGGCATAGAGATCAAGGACGTCGATCTCAATGAAACCATGGTGCGCGCGATTGCCAAACAGGCCGAGGCTGAGCGGTTGCGGCGGGCCAAGGTGATCAATGCGATGGGCGAGCAGCAGGCTGCCGAAAAGCTCGTCGAGGCCGGCCGGATTCTCGCGCAGGAGCCTCAGGCGATGCAACTACGTTATTTCGCGGCCCTGCACGACATCGCGGGCGAACGGTCCTCGACCATCGTCTTTCCGCTGCCGACGGGGCTGCTCGACCATTTTGTGCCGCGGCGCGACAACCCGTAGCCATCAGCGGCAGGATGACCCATCTTCGGCCCAAATGGAGGTGTCGAATATCGTTCCCAACTTAAACGGGAGGAAAATTCGATGACGAAGCATGCCGCCAGACCAGCAAGCCGCCGCCGAAATCGGACATTGATGCTCACCGTTCCGCTGGTCGCCCTCGCACTTTGGTCGTGGAGGATCGATGCGGCGCAGGCCGCAGAGCCGGGCAAGGACGCGACGGCGGCCGGCCTGCCGCGCATTCTCGTGCTTGCGACGGGAGGCACCATCGCAGGCCAGGCCGACACGCGCGCGACCGGCGCGTACAAATCCGGCCAGATCACCGGGGAGCAGTTGATGCAGTCGGTACCGGGCCTGGACAAGCTCGCGAAGCTGAACGCTGAGCAGATTTCGTCGATCGGATCCCAGGACATGAACGACAAGGTCTGGTTTGCCCTGGCCCGCCGCATCCAGGACGCCTTCGACAAGAATGAAGCCGATGGAATCCTCATCACCCACGGCACGGATACGCTCGAGGAGACCGCGTTCTTTCTCGACAATGTCGTGCGCGGCGACAAGCCGGTGGTGATCGTCGGTTCGATGCGTCCGGCCACGGCGGTGAGTGCGGACGGCCCCGGCAATCTGTACGAAGCGGTGCAGGTGGCGGCCGATCCGCGCTCTCGCGGCCGCGGCGTGATGGCCGTGCTGAACGACAAGATCCAAAGCGCCCGCTCGATCACCAAGACCAACACCACGAGCATCGAGACGTTCAGCTCCCCCAATGACGGCCCGATCGGCTATGTCGACACCGCCGGCGGCATCCGTTTCATGACCCAGGCCGCCGGCAAGCGCACGACCTATCCGCTCCCGGCAGGCGAGCAATTGCCGCGCGTCGAGATCGTCTACTCGCATGCCAACATGGACGCCGTTCCGATCGAGGACGCCATTTCCCACGGCGCCAAGGGCATCGTGCTGGCCGGCGTCGGCGACGGCAACACGTCGAAGCAGGCCCTCGATGCGCTCGAAGCGGCGGCGAAGAAGGGCATCATCGTCGTCCGCTCCACGCGGGTTCGATCCGGCTTCGTCACCCGGAATGTCGAGGTTGACGACGACAAGAACGGGTTCGTCGTGTCCGAGGACCTCAATCCGCAGAAGGCCCGTGTTCTCACTCAATTGCTGATCGCGGGCGGGGTTACGGCTCCGGCCGAGCTCCAGCGCGCCTTCACTGCAACGTGGTGATTGGGCGCGTCGTGTCCTGCAGGGAGGGTTAGCGTAATCCACCCTGCGACTCCCCAAAACGAAAAGGCGCTCCTCGCGGAGCGCCTTTTGCTTGTCGCAGAGAGTTTGGGCCGCTTAGCCCGAATAGTACATGTCGAACTCGACCGGGTGCGGGGTCATTTCGAAGCGCTCGACCTCGGTCATCTTCAGCTCGATGTAGCTGTCGATGAAGTCGTCGTCGAACACGCCGCCGTTCTTGAGGAAGCCGCGGTCCTTGTCGAGGTTTTCGAGCGCCTCGCGGAGCGAGCCGCACACCGTCGGGATCTGCTTCAGCTCTTCCTTCGGCAGGTCGTAGAGGTCCTTGTCCATCGCCGGACCCGGATCGATCTTGTTCTTGATGCCGTCGAGGCCGGCCATCAGCATCGCGGCGAAGCCGAGATAGGGATTGGCGAGCGGATCGGGGAAGCGCACCTCGACACGCTTGGCCTTCGGCGAAGCGGTGTAGGGGATGCGGCAGGAGGCCGAGCGGTTGCGCGCGGAGTAGGCGAGCAGCACGGGAGCCTCATAGCCCGGGACCAGACGCTTGTAGGAGTTGGTCGACGGGTTGGTGAAGGCGTTGATCGCCTTGGCGTGCTTGATGATGCCGCCGATGTAGTGAAGGCAGGTCTCCGACAGGTCGGCGTACTTGTTGCCGGCGAACACCGGCTTGCCGTCCTTCCAGATCGACTGGTGCACGTGCATGCCCGAGCCGTTGTCGCCATAGACCGGCTTCGGCATGAAGGTGGCGGTCTTGCCGTAGATGTGCGCGACCTGGTGGATGCAGTACTTGTAGATCTGCATGTGGTCGGCCATCAGCGTCAGCGTGTCGAACTTCATGCCGAGCTCGTGCTGGGCGGACGCGACTTCGTGGTGATGCTTCTCGACCTTGACGCCCATCTTGGCCATGGCGCCGAGCATTTCGGAGCGCATGTCCTGCACGGAGTCCTGCGGCGGCACCGGGAAGTAGCCGCCCTTGGTGCGGACGCGGTGGCCGAGATTGCCGCCTTCATATTCGGTGTCGGAGTTGGTCGGCAGCTCCGAGGAGTCGAGACGGAAGCCGGTGTTGTAGGGGTTGGCGGAGAAGCGCACGTCGTCGAACACGAAGAACTCGGCTTCGGGGCCGACGAACACGCTGTCGCCCACGCCCATCGACTTCACCATGGCCTCGGCCTTCTTGGCGATGCCGCGGGGGTCGCGGTTGTAGGGCTCGCCGGTGGTCGGCTCGAGCACGTCGCAGGTGATGACCATGGTGGTCTCGGCGAAGAACGGGTCGATCGTCGCGGTCACCGGATCCGGCATCAGGCACATGTCGGACTCGTTGATCGCCTTCCAGCCGGCGATCGAGGAGCCGTCGAACATCGTCCCTTCGGCGAAAATGTCCTCATCGATCATGCTGATGTCGAACGTCACGTGCTGCCACTTGCCGCGCGGATCGGTGAAGCGCAGGTCGACGTATTTGACGTCGTTGTCCTTGATCGATTTCAGGACGTCTTTGGCGGTCTTCATGCATACCCCTTTTGGCTCTGCGGGTCGGTTTCCAGGTGAGCAAGATTGTTCTCGCTTTTGGCGAGTTCGCGCGCGAGCGCACAAACAAAATCAGGCCGCCGAAGCAGCCTTTTTCTTGTCGGAGTGTCGCAAAATGCGGGATAGCACCCGGCTCAGATAGCGTCCAGCCCGGATTCGCCGGTCCGGATGCGGATCGCCTCTTCGATATTGGAGACGAAAATCTTGCCGTCGCCGATGCGCCCGGTCTGCGCGGCGCGGCGGATCGCGTCGATGGCGCGCTCGACCAGATCGTCGCCGATCACGATCTCGATCTTCACCTTGGGGAGGAAATCGACGATGTATTCTGCGCCGCGGTAAAGCTCGGCGTGGCCCTTCTGCCGGCCAAAGCCCTTGGCCTCGGTCACGGTGATGCCTTGCAGGCCGACTTCCTGAAGCGCTTCCTTCACCTCGTCGAGCTTGAATGGCTTGATGATGGCTTCGATTTTCTTCACTGCGCGCCTCCCGGCCTTTCGATCAAATAGCAACGTCTTCGTCAGGATGCGCTTTTCTTAACGCACGATCTTGTCTTCGCTATGCCGGGATGCCTGACCAACCCGGCAACAACGGCCGGCCACACCCTGATAGATTGCCAGTGAGCACGACGAACCGAAGCGGCTTCCTCGAAAGCAGGGTCTATGCCAAGTTGCAAATGCCCTGATTATTGGAGCGTTATCAGCCTTTTAACGCGCATCTCTGATAGGTGGAGCCGACTGGCTCAAAATACCGCAGACTACGAAATAGGCAATCGGTTCAATATCTGTGCAAATCGTTGTTCTGCCGGGTGGGTCTGTACGGAACGTGCCTGTTGAAAAGGCGTTTGGACCAGGGAAGTGGCATGGAAGTTCTGACCAACGCTGAAATGCAGCGCGCCGACCAGCTCAGTATTGCGGCAGGCACGCCCGGCTTCAAGCTGATGCTCAGCGCGGGACAGGCGGTCGCGGAGGCCGCCAATGCGCTGGTGGAGGAGGGGCCGATCCTGATCGTGGCCGGTCCCGGCAACAATGGCGGCGACGGTTTTGTCGCAGCCGCCGAACTCGCCGCGCAAGGGCGCGACGTCTCGGTGATCCTGATGTGCGAGCGCGACCAGCTCCAGGGTGACGCGGCCTCCGCGGCGCGCGGCTGGAAGCACCCGGTGCTGCCGTTCAATCCGCAGGCGATCGGAAAGCCCGCGCTGATCATCGATGCGCTGTTCGGCGCGGGCCTCAGTCGCCCGGTCGACGGCGAGGCGCATGCGATGATCGAAGCGATCAACGCCAACGGCGCCCCGGTGCTCGCGGTCGACCTGCCGAGCGGCATCAACGGCACCAGCGCAGCTGTGATGGGCGCGGCGGTGAACGCCACCGAGACCGTCACCTTCTTCCGCAAGAAGCCGGCGCATTTGCTGCTGCCCGGCCGTATGCATTGCGGCCACGTGCGCGTCGCCGACATCGGCATCGACGCACAGGTGCTGGACGAGATCGCGCCGCGGACCTTCGAGAACGATCCGGATTTCTGGGGCACCGCCTTTCCGGTGCCGCGCATCGACGGCCATAAATACGCACGGGGCCACGTGCTGGCGGTCTCGGGCGATGCCGCCGCGACCGGCGCGGCGCGGCTCGCCGCCCGTGGGGCTTTGCGGGCCGGAGCGGGCCTTGTGACATTGGCAACGCCGCGCGATGCGCTCGCGATCAATGCCAGCGCGCTGACTGCGGTGATGGTTCGCGCCTGCGACACAGCGGTCGAATTCGGCGCGTTGCTCGGCGACAAGCGCTACAGTACCTGCCTGATCGGACCCGGCGCGGGCGTCGGCGATCGCACCTGCGATCTGGTCCACACGGCGCTTCACGCGCAGCGGCATCTGGTGCTGGACGCGGATGCGCTGACGAGCTTTGCCGCAAACCCCGAGCGGCTGTTTGAATCGATCAAGTCCTCTGAGGACAGTGCGGTGGTGCTGACGCCGCACGAGGGTGAATTTCCGCGCCTGTTCTCCGACCTCAGCAACAAACATCCGGGCCGCTCGAAGCTGGAGCGCGTCCGCGCCGCGGCCGAGCGCTGTGGTGCGGTCGTGCTGCTGAAGGGGCCGGACACGACGATCGCCGCCCCTGACGGCCGCGCCACCATCGCCGCCAACGCGCCGCCCTGGCTCGCCACCGCGGGCGCCGGCGATGTGCTCGCCGGCATCATCGCAGGGCTCCTGGCGCAAGGCGTTCCGGCCTTCGAGGCCGCCAGCATCGGCGTCTGGATGCATGGCGAGGCGGCAAGCGAGGCTGGGCCGGGGCTGATCGCGGAGGACCTGACCGAGACGCTGCCGGCCGTGCACCGGCGGATCTATAGTGCGCTGGGGGTGGAGTATTAGTGCTCAGGCAGCTCGCACTCACCGATATGGGCGAGGCCGCGCAGGTCCATCGGATTGCGTTTGACCAGGCGATGCCGTGGCTCGTTGGGCTGCACACACCTGACGAGGACAGCTGGTTCTACCGCGAGCGCGTTTTCACGACGTGCCGTGTGTGGGGACGGTTCGATGATGGCGTCCTGAGCGGGATCATCGCCTTCCGCGAAGGTTGGGTCGAGCAGCTCTATGTGCTTCCCGCCGCCCAGGGGCGCGGCGTCGGCACAGAACTCCTCGATGTCGTCAAGCGGGCCAGCGACCAGCTGGAGCTCTGGACCTTCGAGCGCAACGCGCCGGCGCGGCGCTTCTATGAGGCGCGCGGGTTCGCACTGGTTGAGCAGACCGACGGGGCGCGGAACGAGGAGCGGGAGCCTGACGCTCGCTACCTCTGGACGGGGCGGTAGCCGCTCACTCCACCGCGTACCAGCGCACCAGCCGCGGCGCGGCCCAGTCGGTCACGACGGATTCGATCAGCCAGCGTCCGGGTGAGGTCGCCGCGAACGCGATGCGCTGGGTCTGGCCGGGCTCGATTGCGAGCGTGTCGAGCCAATAGGGCTTCCAGCCGTCGTCGAGCTTGTCGAGCAGGCGGAAATGATGGCCGTGCATTTGAAACACGGTCGTGGCCGGTCCGGGGTTCTTGAGGGCCAGCACGACGGTGCGGCCGGCCTTGGCGCGGAAGACGGGATTGGAGGAGACGGAGAAGCTTGCAGGCCGTGCCCAGCCGGCCTCGGGCGCGCCGAGCGCGACATCGAACCGCAGGGCGCCTTTGAGGTCGAGCTTCTCGGGGAGGTCGTTCAGGGGGAGCGGCTGTGGCGGCAACAGCGGCGCGCGCCGCTCGAGCTTGCCAGATATCGTGAGGCTCCCGACCTGGCGCGCCTCCTTGCCGTCATGCAACAGGAATGGGGCCGATGTGGCCGCGTCCACGAAGGCGTCGGCGCGTGCGCCGGGGGCGAGCACCAGGGCGCCGTTGCGCGCCGGGAATGGCTCGGCCGGCTGTCCGTCCAGGGCCATCACCTGGACCTCGTGGCCTTCCAATTTGATCGCCAGAACAGAACGTTGCGAGCCGTTGATAAAGCGCAGCCGCAGCCGCTCGCCGGCCGTGGCTGAGAGTTCGAACGAAGTCCGTCCATTGAGGGTAAAGAGCGGTGTCGCGTCCCCGGGGGCGCGGCCGGGCGGAAGCGCGGTCCCATCCGGCCGCAGGCGCCATTCCTCGATCAACAGGACCTCGTCGCGGTCGACAGGGACGCGATTTGTCTCGCCGGCGATGATCGGAAGCGGGCGCGCGGGCAGCTTCAGACCGTCTTCGAAGAGGCGGAAGTCGGCTGCCAAAGTTCCTGCATTTGGTATTGAAACAATTGAGGTTTCAGTCACATCCGGCGCAGTCGGCGTACGCCCTCGCAACGGGTCGGCCCCGGCCGGGCCATTCAGGCCGTACCAGACTGGCGCAAGCGGGACAGGCAGGTCGTTCCGGAAGACCACCTCGCAGCGGTCGCCTCGCTTGAGACGGACGTTGCCGATATGGCTTACGGCGGCCAGCTCCCAGATCGGTGTAGCCGGCTGACCCGGCCTGAGCGCCAGGGTTGCCGGCCTTGCCTGCAGGGCGAGCTGGGCGGTGACAGCGGGGGCCGCGCCGCCGGCGATCAACCCGGCTGCGGGGGCTGCAAGTCCAGCTCCAAGTCCGGCCAAAACCTCACGCCGGGTCGGGTCAGAGATCCGCGTTTTCATGGCTCGATGCGGACCATGAAGCGCTGGATAAGTCCAGCCGTCGCGCCTACTTAAAGCCTGTCTCTATCGGGCCATTTTTTTGCTGCGAACAGTCAGGCACATGCTATAAGCCCGGCCGCCCGCGGCATCGCGGCCGGTCTTGATGCAAATTCACGCGGGCGTGGCGGAACTGGTAGACGCGCTGGATTTAGGTTCCAGTGACGAAAGTTGTGGGGGTTCGAGTCCCTCCGCCCGCACCAAGCGCTTTCAGCGTTTGCACGGATTACCGAAGGGCTGCTTCCTCACGGAGTGTTTCCGGCGGAAGTGGTCCGATGAACCACCGGCGTTGAGGCGTCTTGCCTCGCGCCGGTTCGATTAATGACAGCGTCCCGACGCATGCGTGCCGGGGCCGAGCGAGAAGAAGATTGGACGCCATGCAGGTCACAGAAACCCTCTCGGAAGGTTTGAAGCACGAGTTCAAGATCAGCGTTCCCGCGTCTGATCTCGACGCCAAGGCTGGTGCCAAACTCGTCGATCTCAAGGACAAGGTCCGCATCAACGGCTTCCGCCCCGGCAAGGTGCCGGTCGCTCACCTGAAGAAGGTCTATGGCCGCTCGGTGATGGCCGAGACCATCGACCAGACCATCCGCGACACCAACACGCAGCTGTTCTCCGACCGCGGTTTCCGCCTCGCGACCGAGCCGAAGATCACCATGCCGACAGAGCAGGCCGAGGTCGAGGAGCTGCTCAACGGAAAAACCGATCTGACCTACACGGTCGCGATCGAAGTGGTGCCCGCGATTGCGCTCGCCGATTTCAAGAGCTTCCAGGTCGAGAAGCCTGTCGCCGACGTGTCCGACACCGATGTCGACGAAGCCATCAAGCGCATCGCCGACAGCAACCGCGGCTATGCGGCCAAGGCCGAGGGCGCCAAGGCCGAGTCGGGCGACCGCGTCACCATCAACTTCAAGGGCACCATCAACGGCGAAGTCTTCGAGGGCGGCACCGGCGAGGGCATCCAGGTAGCGATCGGTTCCAATACCTTCATCCCCGGTTTCGAGGAGCAGCTCACCGGCATCGGCGCCGGCGAGACGCGCACGCTGAAAGTGTCGTTCCCCAAGAACTACATGAACGACAAGCTCGCCGGCCAGCCGGCCGAGTTCGAGACCACCGCGACCTCGATCGAGGCGCCGCAGGACGTCGCGATCGACGACGAGTTCGCCAAGACGCTTGGCCTCGAATCGCTGGACAAGCTGAAGGAA
Organism: Bradyrhizobium sp. MI1.7; assembly: GCF_055811795.1. Taxonomy (NCBI): domain Bacteria; kingdom Pseudomonadati; phylum Pseudomonadota; class Alphaproteobacteria; order Hyphomicrobiales; family Nitrobacteraceae; genus Bradyrhizobium; species Bradyrhizobium sp. MI1.7. The sequence goes on along the minus strand of NZ_JBVVPO010000016.1, from coordinate 117,219 downwards.
GCCGCGCGCGAGCGTCTGGCTGCCGAGTTTGCCGGCGCGACGCGCCAGCGTGTCAAGCGAGCGCTGCTCGACCGCCTCGACGAGGCGCATCGCTTCGAAGCGCCGCCGTCGCTCGTCGACGAGGAATTCAATCTGATGTGGAACTCGGTCAAGGCCGAGATGGATTCGGCCGGCAAGACCTTCGCGGACGAGGATACCACCGAAGACAAGGCCAAGGACGAGTACCGCAAGATCGCAGACCGCCGCGTGCGGCTCGGCCTCGTGCTGTCCGAGATCGGCGAGAAGAACAAGATCACCGTGACCGACGACGAGGTCGGCCGCGCCGTGATCGAGCGCGCTCGCTCGATGCCGGGTCGCGAGAAGGAAGTCTGGGACTATTACCGCAACAACGCCCAGGCGTTGGCCCAGCTTCGTGCACCGATCTACGAGGACAAGGTCGTCGACTTCATCCTCGAGCTCGCCAACGTGACCGAGAAGAAGGTCTCGCGCGAGGACCTGTACAAGGACGAGGACGCGGAAAAGACCGCAGCCTGAAGGCTCTAGAGCGTTTTCGAGCGAAGTGGATACCGGTTCGCGTAAAGAAAGCGCGTCAAACTTAGAATCTAGAGCTCCGTTCCGATTCCATCGGAACGGGGCTCTAGGACAGCCTTCCATTAAGGATGATCAGCAAAGGGGCCCGGCTAGCCAACTGGCTGGCTGGGCCTGTTTGCGAGAATCAGCTTCAAGTGCCCCGTGGATTAAGCCTTAATTCGCTCCGCACTTGTCTGGCGCGAATTGGGCTATATCTGTCGGTACGCCCTGTACCCAAGTCTTATACCAAGCGTTCTACCTCTACCCACTTCCTGCATCACTGGCGTCCATCGGCCTTCCGGCAAATCCAGCCAAACTGGCAGCCAAGACTGGCAATGTCCGCCTCCTAAAACCCTAGGTGACTCATGCGCGATCCGGTTGAAACCTACATGAACCTCGTGCCCATGGTGGTCGAGCAGACCAACCGTGGCGAGCGCGCCTACGACATCTTCTCGCGCCTGTTGAAGGAGCGCATCATTTTCCTGACCGGGCCGGTCGAGGACGGCATGTCGACGCTGGTGGTCGCGCAGCTCCTGTTCCTTGAAGCGGAAAATCCGAAGAAGGAAATCTCGATGTACATCAACTCGCCGGGCGGCGTGGTGACGTCGGGCCTCGCGATCTACGACACCATGCAGTTCATCCGCCCGCCGGTCTCGACGCTGTGCACGGGCCAGGCCGCCTCGATGGGCTCGCTGCTGCTCTGCGCCGGCGAGAAGGACATGCGCTTCTCGCTGCCGAACGCGCGCATCATGGTGCACCAGCCCTCCGGCGGCTTCCAGGGCCAGGCCACCGACATCATGCTGCACGCGCAGGAAATCCTGAACCTGAAGAAGCGGCTCAACGAGATCTACGTGAAGCACACTGGCCAGACCTACAAGACGATCGAGGACGCGCTGGAACGCGACAAGTTCCTCACCGCGAACGACGCCAAGGAGTTCGGCCTGGTCGACAGGGTCATCGACAAGCGCGCCGAAGAGCCGGCGGCGAAACCGCAGTAACGCGAACGGGGCTGCAACATCGATCCCTGGAATACCTATGGGGATTTCTCGGGATCGTCAGGGCGACGTTCACGTTAACGGCGCACTACGCGGCGGCGCAAAAAACAGTCTTGCGCCCCGCGACAGGCAGAAAGTTCCGCTTTCGTGCTTGTTTTTCGTGGCAATCCAGCAACTCCGGGGCGATTTCGATCACTTCGTCCGTGCCAAGACGTGAAATCACGGTATTGTCACGGGTAGCCAGCGCCCCCTCGATTAGCGAATTCTTGATAGTCGGGTGACAGCATGGTTGGCTACGATTGATCGGCTATGATCGCGGAGAATCGAGTGACCGTGATTCGCACGGGATGTAACGCGTAGGGTCTTTTTTGGTACGGAATTTGCTCTATTTGAACTTCATACGGCATGCGTGCCGGAATGGAGCGATCGAGCGGAGCGGGATCGAACCGCGGACGGAGACATGAATGAGTAAGGTCGGCACGAGCGACTCCAAGAACACGCTGTATTGCTCGTTCTGCGGCAAGAGCCAGCACGAAGTCCGCAAACTGATCGCGGGTCCCACGGTCTTCATCTGCGACGAGTGCGTTGAGCTCTGCATGGACATCATCCGCGAGGAGAACAAATCCTCGCTCGTGAAGTCGCGCGACGGCATTCCGACGCCGAAGGAAATCTGCAAGGTCCTGGACGATTACGTCATCGGCCAGAGCCATGCGAAGAAGGTCCTGTCGGTCGCGGTGCACAATCACTACAAGCGCCTCAACCACCAGACCAAGCACAACGACGTCGAGCTCGCGAAGTCGAACATCCTGCTGATCGGTCCGACCGGTTCGGGCAAGACGCTGCTCGCGCAGACGCTCGCCCGCATCCTGGACGTGCCGTTCACGATGGCCGACGCAACGACGCTGACCGAAGCCGGCTATGTCGGTGAGGACGTCGAGAACATCATCCTGAAGCTGCTCCAGGCCGCCGACTACAATGTCGAGCGCGCCCAGCGCGGCATCGTCTACATCGACGAAATCGACAAGATTAGCCGCAAGTCTGACAATCCCTCGATCACGCGCGACGTGTCGGGTGAGGGCGTGCAGCAGGCGCTGCTGAAGATCATGGAGGGCACGGTGGCTTCGGTCCCGCCGCAGGGCGGCCGCAAGCATCCGCAGCAGGAGTTCCTGCAGGTGGATACCACCAACATCCTGTTCATCTGCGGCGGTGCGTTCGCCGGCCTCGAGAAGATCATCTCGGCGCGCGGGCGGTCGACCTCGATCGGCTTCGCCGCCCAGGTGCTCGCGCCGGAGGATCGCCGTACCGGCGAGATCTTCCGCCACGTCGAGCCTGAGGACCTCCTGAAGTACGGTCTCATCCCCGAATTCGTCGGCCGTCTGCCGGTCGTGGCGACGCTCGAGGATCTGGACGAGACCTCGCTGAAGAAGATCCTCACCGAGCCGAAGAACGCGCTGGTGAAACAGTACCAGCGGCTGTTCGAGATGGAGAACATCGAGCTGACCTTCGCCGACGAGGCGCTTGGCGCGGTCGCCCGCAAGGCGATCGAGCGCAAGACCGGCGCGCGTGGTCTGCGTTCGATCCTCGAGGCGATCCTGCTCGAGACCATGTTCGACCTGCCGGGCCTGGAAGGTGTGGAAGAAGTCGTGATTTCGCGCGAAGTCGTGGAAGGTACGGCCCGTCCGCTCTACATCTACGCCGATCGGTCCGATCGCGCCGTCGAGAACGCCAGCGCCTGATTTTCGGCGCTGGAACGCTCCAATCGTCTTTGATAGTAGCGGCTGCGGAATGGTTCTCCGCAGCCGATGTTGCGTCGCTTATACGCGTGCGTAAGCGCCTGATGGCGCGCGTCTTTCAATGACTTGACACCCCCCCGGTCGATAGCCACCTAATGTCGGCGGCGAGCGAGAATTCTCTTCAAGATTCGCCTCAGTTCCGATCCGGCAAGCCCGGTCCAACCTTCGAATGGTAGGCCGGTTTTCTGGATCACCTCGGCACCTTGTGGCGGTTGCGCATGAGCATGGCGGGCTGCGTGCAAGGGGGCAAAGCAAAAGGAAAAGGCCATGACTAATCCAAAACCCCGGCCAACCATCGTCCATGGCGAAACGCACGCCTATCCCGTGCTGCCGCTGCGCGACATCGTCGTCTTCCCGCACATGATCGTTCCGCTCTTCGTCGGTCGCGAGAAGTCGATCCGCGCGCTCGAAGAGGTGATGAAGAACGACGCGCTGATCATGCTCGCGACGCAGAAGAACGCGTCCGACGATGATCCGGCGCCCGATGCCATTTACGAGACCGGTACGCTCGCCAGCGTGCTTCAGCTCTTGAAGCTTCCCGACGGCACCGTGAAGGTGCTGGTCGAAGGGCTCGAGCGTGCGCGCGTGCAGAAATACACCGATCGCAGCGAGTACTACGAAGCGACCGCGATTGCGCTCGCCGACACCGATGCGAAGTCGGTCGAGGCGGAGGCACTGTCGCGCTCGGTCGTGTCCGATTTCGAAAGCTATGTGAAGCTCAACAAGAAGATCTCGGCCGAGGTCGTCGGGGTCGTGCAGGCGATCACCGATTTCGCCAAGCTCGCCGACACCGTTGCCTCGCATCTCGCCGTCAAGATTGCGGATCGCCAGCAAATCCTGGAGACGCTGTCGGTCACCACGCGCCTCGAGAAGGTGCTGGGCCTGATGGAGAGCGAGATCTCGGTGCTGCAGGTCGAGAAGCGCATCCGCTCGCGCGTCAAGCGCCAGATGGAGAAGACCCAGCGCGAGTATTATCTCAACGAGCAGATGAAGGCGATCCAGAAGGAGCTCGGCGACGACGACGGTCGCGACGAACTCGCCGATCTCGAAGAGAAGATCTCCAAGACCAAGCTCTCCAAGGAAGCGCGCGAGAAGGCGCAGCATGAGTTGAAGAAGCTGCGCCAGATGTCGCCGATGTCCGCGGAAGCGACCGTCGTGCGCAACTATCTGGATTGGCTGCTGTCGATCCCGTGGAACAAGAAGTCCAAGGTGAAGAAGGATCTGGAATCGGCGCAGGCGGTTCTGGATGCCGATCACTACGGGCTGGAGAAGGTCAAGGACCGTATCGTCGAGTATCTCGCGGTGCAGTCGCGCGCCAACAAGCTGACGGGCCCGATCCTGTGCCTCGTCGGACCGCCCGGCGTCGGCAAGACCTCGCTCGGCAAGTCGATCGCGAAGGCGACCGGACGTGAGTTCGTGCGCGTCTCGCTCGGCGGCGTGCGCGACGAGGCCGAGATCCGCGGTCATCGCCGCACCTATATCGGTTCGATGCCCGGCAAGATCATCCAGTCGATGCGGAAGGCGAAGTCGTCCAATCCGCTGTTCCTGCTGGACGAGATCGACAAGATGGGCGCCGATTTCCGCGGCGATCCGTCTTCGGCGCTGCTCGAGGTCCTCGACCCCGAGCAGAATGGGACCTTCAACGACCACTACCTCGAGGTCGACTACGATCTGTCCAATGTGATGTTCATCACGACCGCGAATACGCTCAATATTCCGGGGCCGCTGATGGACCGCATGGAGATCATCCGGATCGCGGGCTACACCGAGAACGAGAAGGTCGAGATCGCGCGCAAGCATCTGATCCCGAACGCGGTGTCCAAGCACGGCCTGGACTCCAAGGAGTTCTCGATCGACGACGACGCGCTGCTGCTGTTGATCCGCCGCTACACCCGCGAAGCGGGCGTGCGTAATCTGGAGCGTGAGCTCTCCACACTCGCCCGCAAGGCGGTGAAGGAGCTGATGATCTCCAAGAAGAAGTCGGTCAAGGTCACCGAGAAGACTCTGGAAGAGCTTCTGGGCGTGCCGAAGTACCGCTACGGCGAGATCGAGAGCGAGCCGCAGGTTGGCATCGTCACGGGCCTTGCATGGACCGATGTCGGCGGTGAGCTCTTGACCATCGAAGGCGTCATGATGCCCGGCAAGGGCAAGATGACGGTCACGGGCAATCTGCGCGACGTGATGAAGGAATCGATCTCGGCGGCGGCGTCCTACGTGCGCTCGCGTGCGATCGTCTACGGCATCGAGCCGCCGCTGTTCGACCGGCGCGACATCCACGTGCACGTGCCGGAAGGCGCGACGCCGAAGGACGGTCCGTCGGCGGGCGTGGCAATGGCCACCGCGATCATCTCGGTCATGACCGGCATTCCGGTCCGCCACGATGTCGCGATGACCGGCGAGATCACGCTGCGCGGCCGTGTGCTGCCGATCGGCGGCCTGAAGGAGAAGCTGCTGGCTGCTGCCCGCGGCGGCATCAAGATGGTGCTGATCCCCGAGGACAACGCCAAGGATCTCACGGAGATTTCCGATGCGATCAAGGGCGGCATGGAGATCATCCCGGTGTCGCGACTGGACGACGTCGTCGCCAAGGCGCTGGTGAAGAAGCCGGTGCCGATCGTCTGGGAAGAGGACACCAAGGTGACGGTGAAGCCGGACGGGGACGAGGCCGCCGGCGGACTGACCGCTCACTGAGGTTCAGCGAAAGATGATAAAACGGCGCCTTCGGGCGCCGTTTTTGTTTTGGGGGCAGGGGATCAGGGCGATGCAGATCGACGGGCAGTGCCATTGCGGGCAGATCACCTTTGAGGCCGAGATTGACCCCGAGACGGTGTCGGTCTGCCATTGCCGCGACTGCCAGACCCTGACGGGATCGCCGTTCCGGGTGACCGCGATCTGCACCAAGGCCGACGTCAGGCTGACCAGCGGCACGCCAAAAGTCTACGGCAAGCGCGGCGACAACGGCCGGATGCGCTTCCAGCACTTCTGCGCCGACTGCGGTTCCCCGCTGTTCACCAGCGGCGAGGGCGACCAGGCTGACGATTGGGGCATCCGCTGGGGCTCAATCCGCCAGCGCGACAAATTGCGGCCCGTCAGGCAGATCTGGTGCCAGTCGGCGGCGGTGTGGATCGACACGGTGCCGTTGCTGCCGGGCCGACCGCAGGATTAGGCTGGATTGCCAAGCCGAAGCTCGCCGCAAAAAGCCCGCCTTCGCCCGTTGGCATTCGGCGTGGCAGCCTGCGTCGCTGCGCGAGCGCAGGCTGGTGGGCGGTCACGGATTCGAACCGCGGACCCTCTCGGTGTAAACGATACTGGAAAAACCCGGCGCTAGCAATTTCAATGCTTTGCGTGTTGCCCCGATGCACCCTGTTCTATCTTGGTTCGGCGTTTTCATGGGCGTTTCATGGGCGTGGCGGTTCTGCCAAAGCGTGGCATGGCTTCGAAGACGCGGTTGAAGGTGCCGGGCATGTGGTGCTTGTAGTGGCGGCGGATGATTGCTTCGGACACGCCGCAGTAGTCGGCAACGTCACTGATCGCGACGCCAGCCCGGAGATACCAACTGATCGCGGTGTGTCTCAGCGTGTGCGGGCTAACATCCGGCAGCTTGGCGGCGGCTCGGACGTTCTCGAATGCTTTGGTGATCCGCAACACCGGCTTGCCCTGCCACTCGATAACGGAATGGTTGGATATGCCAAGGCGCTGCCAGCGCCGCATGTGCGACAGCAGTCGCGGGTTAATATCAACGGTCGGCTGGCGCTTATTGGTTTCACGGACGCCGAGCCCCTTGCGGACGAAGGTGCCTTTGTCGAGATCGACATAGCCGCGCCCGATAGTCGGCATAAGGGCCGCGCCGCAGATCGCTCCGGCCCGCGTCCCGGTGTAGAGACCGACCAGAATGAAACGGGCGACATGCTTCCCGGTATAGGGACCGAGACTACCGCCGCGATGACGTTGTCGAGTGCGCCACGCGGTCCAGATCAGATGTGCCGCCTCGCTTCGCGTCAGCCAGCGGTCGCGAGCTTCCGGTGCGTCGGGCAGCACCGGACGGAATTGTTGGATTGCGCCGCCCACCTTGTCGCGAAGGTGCCAGTTGATCGCGGCAGCCAAGTCCTCCAGATCGCGGCGGGCAGCGGACTGAAAGCCACGCTGCTCGGCGTACTGGCGCTGCAAGGTGCCGTTGAGATCGGCCACAACGTGAAGCCCGAAGAAGTCGAGCAGGTTGTCGAGCCGCTTGCGGATAGCTTCGGGCCGCGACAGCTTTTGCGCGTGTTCCGTCCAATAGGTCGAGATGGCATCTGCTACTTTGACGGCATTTGGATCACCGCCGCGCCCGGCCTTCGGCTCGTGTTTGGCTTTGAGGTAGCTCTCGAAGAAGCGCTCGGCTCCCGCAAGGTCGCCTTTGCCGCAGCCAGTGCTAGTTTCCTTTCCTCCATCGAGGATGACGTAGACTTCGGCTCGGTCGTTGCGGGCAGGTCTGAGCCAAAGCCTGGCACTTTTGCGGGGACGCGGCATTTGGTTTTCATTTCCTCAATGTCGGCGAGCGTGGTGAAATCCTTGCCCGCAATTCTGTAAATTGCCAAGTGTCCGGCCGCCGCCTCACGGCGCAGACCGCTCGCCTTAATGGAGCCATCAGGAAAGGCGGCCCGCGCTGCGGTTTCCAGCCGCAGCATCGCATTCGGATCGATGTTCGGGACGATTGTTTCTGCACTCATGGCCGATCATTCCGGGCGGACTTCTCAAGTGCGTCCTTTGGGCTGTGGCCCTCGTCAGAGCCGCTCCGATACAGCGCCTCGCATTCGCGGTGCAGCCGTGCCGTCTGCCCGTCGCTGAAGTAAACTTCTTTGCCACCCGCACGGCCACATTGCGTGCAGACTTCGCGCTCTTCGCCAGCCCCCCCGTTTTGAACCGCAACACCGCAACGAGGCCGGTCGTTATTGGGTTTTTCGCATTTTTGATCCGCAACATCAGTTGCGGCCGTTGCGCTTTGAAAAGGCTCAGAAGTGCCTTTTTCATAACGATCGTTGCGGTGTTGCGGTTTGGAAGACCCCTCCGGGTCTAGAAAGCGTGAGAACGGCTCCTCAAACTGGTGAAGGTAGTAGCCTTTTGGGGTCCGCTTCTCGTCGATGCGGATGCTGCCCGGTACTATCTTCAACGGCTTCAGCAGCCGGGCGAGCTTATTCTGCGTGATTGGCTTCTCGTTTCGGCCAAACTCGGCCCACGGCCGTCCATCCATCTCGGCGAGCGCCTCGACCAGTGCGGCCGATGGCATCCGGTCGACCTCGCGGCATGCGAAGACCGTCCTGATGTCCGCCAGCAGAAGTTCCAGCAGCGCGGCGTCGTCGATATCGGCGGCGACACCCGCCAGCGCAGCCGCTTGCCCACGCTCCAGCCAGCCACCGCCCGCGACCGTCGCGACGGCGAGCAAGGGCCGCCAGTTATCCGCCGCCCGGTTGTAGATGCCGGTCGGCATGTCCGGCTCGGTCGCCGCGATGGCCACCGCATTGTCTGCCGTCCAGCGCGCCAGCTTGCGCGCCAGCACGACGAGATGCCCGACCCGGTCGAGCCGGAACGGCGTGATGGTCTCGTCGCGCTTCCGGCGCGTCAGGATGATCGGCACCGAGCGATCAGTCAGGGTGGCGGGCAGTTGCCCGATCAGCGCGATGGCGCAGGCACCGTAGGTCGAGAACGAGCGCGGCTCGTGGTCGTCGCCGACGTTGCGCAACACGGCACCGCCCTTGCGATGGCCGCTATTGAGGATGCCGCGCAGTTCGTCGTTGTCTCGGAGGAACGTGTCGGCCTCGTCGATCATCAGGGTCGGGCGGAAGCCTTCGACGACCCGGAAGATCGCGCTGGCCGAGACATTGGCCGCAGGCAACGGCCGCAGCACGAGTTGAGACATCACGTCGAGCGCGGTGGTCTTGCCGCAGCCCCGCGTCGGCGAGGTGATCGCCAGCCGTGGCGAGATCATCGTGCAGTCGAGAAGGAAGGTATGAGCAGCCCACAAGGTGCAGGCGTCGCGGCTGGCCTCTGGCATGACGACGTGTGCGCCTATCGCCTTGGAGATTTCATCCAGCAGCATGGCACCATCGACCGGCTCCGGCCACGGCTCCGGCTCCGCAAACGTGATCGCGCCGCCCTGCATGCCGCTGACTTTATCGTCGCCGAGCCGTGCCCGCTCGCCCTGAACCAGTCGGTCAAGAACGGGCGCACGAACTCCCAGCGCATCGGCCGCGACCTTGCGTTCCTGCTCGTACTTGATCAATGAGAGCTTCGCGAGCCGCGAGATCGCTACGCTGGTTATGCTTTCCTGGTCATCGGGCTTGGCGTCATCGGCACTGGTCGCCGGACCGCTCGGCCCCCACAACGGCGCTTCCTTCACTTCCTTCGCCAGCCTGACGCCAGCGGTATCGTTGGCGATGAAGTTCGAGACATCGGCCCCGTCGTGCCGATCAGGAAAAAGATCGATGATGCGCACCGACGAGGCGACGCCATGGATCGCTATGGCGACCTTCTGCGCATGCGCGCGACCGGGGGGATCGGCATCGGGCAGGACCGCGACGTGCCGACCCTTGAAGAACTGCGTCAGCGCGGGATCCCACTTGGCCGCTGCGCCCTCAGAAGCCGTCGTGGCCACGAAGCCGATCTTGGCGAGGGTATCGGCATCCTTCTCGCCCTCGCAGAAGTACACAAGGGCCGTGATTGGAGTGGCGAGGAGTTGCGGCAGTCGATACGGAATCTTCGAGCCATCAGGCTTGCCCTTCGCCCAGCCGATGCCGTCCCAGTGATACTGCGGGAATTGCTTTTTGCCGGTCCCATCCCGGCACTTTCGGACCTTGAGGTAGCGTTCGCCGTTCTGGTCGTAATAGATGTGTTCGCCGAGCGTGGTCCACGCCGCCTTGCCGCCGTTGGTCTTCTCCTGCGGCTGCGGATCCGGCAGACCGAGCTTCGTGCGGACGTGATCGCGGCAGTCCTTCCAGTCATCGCCCGCGAAACTGTGCGTCACGAAGCCTTCGCGATCCGCCGGGTCGGGTTTCACCGACAGGCTACGGTCACCGGCACTGTGTCCGGGACCGGGACAAAGCACCTCAGCGCCTTGCACGTCGCCCCCGAGCAACTCGGCAATCTTCGTGAGTGGAGGTAACGGGGCGATCATGCGCGCCCCCGCGTCGGAATGAGACGACGGCGCTCCCAGCGCGTCGCATGTTCGTCCCGATAGTCGGCAATGGTCCAGCCATCGCCGGACGGTGGCGTTGACCTCGTGCCCCAACTGCCATCGCGGTCAGCAAACGGCTGGTCGCGGGTCACTACGCTCTCTACGACCGCGAATGGGGTGGGCTGGGATTTAGTAATGCGCACAGCGGGCCTCCATCGAGGGAGGCCGACGCGGTCTTGGCGAATGCGCTGATCGGAACTATATTCGGGGTGTTCGATGCCCAAACAGTTCCGGCCGACGCCGTTCCAAGGCGTCGGCTTTTTATGTTTCAGTTACTTCCGCACGCGCGACACGCTTTGCCATCTTGATCGGCGCAACGTCGTGGATGTCGGGAAGCCGCGCAGCCCATTCGACCAGATCATCCCTCGTGATGATGGTTCGAGAGCCGAGTTTGCGGGCGCGTAGCCGCTTGGCGGCGATTTCTTCGCGGAGCTTGGTCAGGCCGATACCTGCCGTCTCCGCTGCTTCATCCATGCCATAGGCAATACGTTGGGACATGACCTCTCCACCTGTGCCAAGCCCGCGCGCCGTACGAGTTACAGCGACAACGGGCGAGCGACAGTGATGAGAGAACCACGATTTCCATTTCAACTCGAACAGCCAGATCGCCCGCAAATTGGCGAGCATTTTGTGGGCTATTGAGTTCAACCGCTTCTATGCGCGGCGAGTTTTTTTTGGCGAAGTCTGCGGCGCGCTACGCCCTTTTTGGCGATTTTTCTTGCGAGGTATGCGGTGATATTCGGAAGCTCCCGCTCGACCATTTTTCTCGCACTCTCGCCGTCCAATCCGTGGGGCTTGCCGACCTCCTTCCATGGTCTGGGCGTCGATCGACCCTTTTTGGACTTGCGTGTAGGACTTTTACGCGAGCGCGATAGGAACATTTCATAAGCAATGCCGAAGTGCCTACCGGGCTTACTGGGACGGCCCGGCCCGGGTTTCAGGCCGAGATGCTGATCAAAGCTTTTTTTGTTTTTCTTTGAGAGGTAGGCCTCTGCTGCACCCGCAAGCCACTGGAGAAGTTGCGCATCCGCAAGCGTTTCGTGCGCCTCGTACTCGTCAAGGTGTTTTTTTATTTGCTTGGTCAAGGCGCGCAGTCGCGCACGGGCTTCCGTCGGGCTTTTAGGCTTGGAAACGGCTGGGCGCAGAGTGCCCTTCTTGGCCATAGGCGTGTTTCCGCAGACACCCGCAATGAGGGCAACGCGTCGAACTGTGATCATGTGCGTACAAAAAAGCCGTCACCGGAGGCTTCGGGGTGTACGGTGACGGCCTCTTGTATCGCTTAGTGTCCACCAGAATGGACGGGACCGATGGTCGGCCCAATCAGTTAACGGATCGCTAACGACGCCGCCTGTTCGCTGGTGATGGTGTGGCCGCCGTCGCGTCGTGGTGATGCTGATGCCGCGATGCTTCGCCTGTCCCGCTGCGCCCTGCTGTGCGGATCGCGCCGCGTGACCGCCTGTGCGCTAGCGCGGCTGGGCCGCCCTGCGCTGGCGGCGCGCTGTGGGGTTTCCCTGCGGCCTTCCTGCGGCCTCGACGCTGACGCCTGCCGTTGCCCTGTCATCGCGGTGCCGCGCTCGACGCTGGCGTGGCCGTCGCCTGCCGCTGCCCCTTGGCGCTGGAGCGAACGTTCGCTCCGTTGCGTGACCGCGTGGCGATGACGTGATGCCGTCCGCTGTCGGTCGCCCATTGCGCTACTTGTTCGCTTCCAGTCACGCGCGAGCTTCTGAGCTTCGGCTATTTGCGGAGGGGGCATGCGGCTGGCGACCCGCTCGCGGTTGGACGCAGCCGGGAAGCCCTGCGAGGCCGCTAGATTGAACAACATGTGCGCCAAGACACAGTCTTGCGGAACGCCCTCCCGGCGGTGCGCTCGCTAATTTTGCGCGGCTCACCTCATCTGGCGGGGTGCTGGCGAGGTGATGTAGCCCTTCGACACCGCTTGCGGAAGCGTCAGACACTCGCGATAGCTAGTTGCTGTCCGGTTCTGTGCCTTTGCCATCGCCTCGGCGTCGCGGTCGAACACACTCTTACCCGCAAGGCATAGGTTTAGGTTTCTTGCTGGCGACGTGTCCATGAAGTAGGCGTGGAAGGTAATGTCGCCGACCGCTGGCCAGACTTCGATGAGGACCACGGTGTTGCCGTCGATCTCCGGGTAGGGCTTAGGCGGATACTTTAGTTCTTGGCCAGATGCGATGATCGGCACGGTCAGACAGGCAACTACACTGCCAGCCAGAGCGATCCATTTATGCCAAGCCATCCCGTCTCCCCGCTGGGTGACCTACAGTTTAGGGGCCGGACCGGCGGCTGCATAGCCTCTCCACGAGCAGCCTCGCCCCAGCGCAATCAGGGTCCTGTGGAGGGCGCGAGTTTGTGCGGGGTCCGCGCGACCGCGACCTCTGAGGATTTGCAGTTACGAATTCCGGGCTTAATTGTATGCCAGTCGGTACACAAAGGACGATCCATGGCGACCTGAACTAGACTTGCGAACAAATATGCGCTGTGGATCGCGGTCAACAATTACCGGGTTGCTGAAATGCCAGAGGCACTTCCAAAGGTCGATCATGAGTTCTTAAGCGTCCTTGTGCGCGGTGCCGAAAAGACGTTCGACAACGCTGAGAGGCTCTACTTCGAAGCCGAAATCTTGGCCAAAGCCGGTGCAACGGCGCGAGCATTCTGCCTTCATCAGATTTCTCTCGAAGAATGCTCGAAGATCGAGAAGATGGGTGCATGGGCAACCGGCCTGCTGTCTGGCCTTGACGTTGACCAAAACAAAGTCCTCGCCGCATTCAGACGCCATTCCTCCAAAAACAAGGGCAACGCATACATGCTGGAGGGTTCGGAAGCAGAAGAGGAGGCCAAAGCGCGCGGCGATTGGGAGACCGCCCTGCAGGAATTTAAGAAGTTCCAGCAGGAATTCCATGAGGCGTCGAACGACGCGAAAAATGCGTCTCTTTACGTTGACTGGAAGGACGGTGAATTCGTCTCGCCAACCGAGCAAATCACCCCAGAAATGCTCGAACAGATCATCGAACGAAATCAAACGTTTCTGGGATACGCCTCCAACGGCCTGAAGGCGCTCAAACGGTTGGATAAGTCTCCTGACGATTTGCAGGACTTGATAGTCGAATTTATCACAGCCGCAGAAAAGACACGCGCCGAGAAGCCCGATGATCTAATGGCGGTTGGCAAGGACCTCATCCAAAAGTTCTTGGATGCGGGATTGAAGAGGCTCAAACACAAGCCTGATTAAGCAAGAACCTGTGTCAACCTATGGGTGCCGTCCTAGGCCACGTCCGCAAAGCCTTGGATCGTTTACGGCGAGACCGGCCCGCGTCGTCACTTGCGCTGCTGCTTGATCGCCCACAGCCGGTAGGCTTCGTCGATGGACCAGTCCGGTTCGGTCGGCTCCGGGACCAGCTTCGCGCCCTCGTTGCGGAAGTGATCGAGGCCACGGACCATCGCCTTGCCCTTCAACGTGTGCATGTCGAGCGCGTAGTCTGGTATCGTCGGCGCCGAAATCCTCCAGCATGGATCGAGGCCCGATGGCGGCGGCGAAGTGACAGCCCGCGCGAGACTTCGGCGCGCGCGCCATCATGCGGATCTCGCCCGCGATCTTTGCCGCGACGAGCGCGCGGGCCTGTTCGATGGAATAGGCGTGGATAGTGAAAATCAGCTTGCCGTTCTGGATGACGGTGAAGGGTTGCGGGTTTCGCATGGCTTGCTCCTGTGGAAGCTCGGTCGAACCCCGAGCCTCAATGTTCAGCCAAAGAAGCGGCCCGCAGTAAAACATTGTTTTCACGCGGAAATTTATTGTCCAACATTGTTTCGGGCCTGATCTCCGCCGGTAGCGCGGGTAAGCCGGTGCGGGAGGCTGGCCAAGTGCCCTGATCTGTGGCTTGCCAGATTGGGAGAACCGTTGTGTGGGCCTTTCCTTCATCTCATGGTTGCGGTACTTGCCTCGTAGGGCTGGGGGATAAGGGACATGCGTAATTTGGGATTAGCCGTGGCGCTTGCCGTGGCACTGGCAGGGTGCGCAATCCAGCGCGCTCAAGTGGCTCAAGACGCCCGAGCGCAGATGGTTGGGCTTTCCAAGGAGCAGGTTCTCGGATGTATGGGGCCACCGGGAAATAAGGCTGCAGAAGGCCAGACCGAGGTTTGGTCCTACGCTTCCGGCAACGGCTTCTCCTCCACAATCGCAACTGCCGATGTGAATACCACTGGCCAAGCTTCACGCGTGGGCAATCAGGTATACGGCTCGGCCAATTCGACAGGTTTCGGCACGGCTGTATCGACGCGACGTTTTTGTACGGTCAACGTCGTTATGACAAACGGGCTAGTAAGTGCCGTTAACTATCAAGGCCCCACCGGAGGATTGCTGACGGCTGGTGAGCAATGCGCTTTCGCCGTTGATGCCTGCGTTAAGAAATAATGATGTCGTGATGAGACGACCGAAGACAACGCCGGTCCATGAGTTGGAACGCTACATGCGGTGCAAGGACTGCTCGCAGGTTCGTGGTTATCCGTACAAGCGCAGCGCCACTTGTTGCGCTGCGGGCGACGAAGATCAGCGCCAGCGATCCGCCGTCGCATTGGTGGCCGGGTGAAAGGTAGAACCAGTCCCAGGGCATTGCAACTTTTGTGGATCGGTCGCCTTCCATTGCTCGCCCTGATAATAGACGTGGTATCTTTCGCCGGTGGTCCATACAGGACCCGGTCCAAACAGGGAGGGGCAGAAAAAGATGGTGGCCGAGGTCTTCGCAGGTCTGAGCGCGTTTAATTCAATGTTCAACATCGCGAAGTCGATGAAGGACATGAACGATGAAAACGTGCGTAATAAAGCTGTATCCGAGCTTTGGGAACATATCTTTACTGCCCAGACAAGATACGCCGAAGCGTCGGAAAAAATTCATGAGTTGGAAGCGAAGCTGAAGACCTTCGAGGATTGGGAGGTACAAAAAACGAAGTACGAGCTTGTTGAACTGGAGCCGGGCATCCGGGTTTACCGCACCAAGCAGTCCGAAGCGGAAAATGGACCATCGGTCGAGGTGTGCATCGGTTGCTTCGGTGACCGGCACATCGGAATATTGCAGAGCCAGACTTGGAACCCCGGTAGATGCAACGTGCTGGTTTGCAACGACTGTGGGTCCGTCCTTTATCTAAACGGAAGTCCCCATCCTGACCACCAGACGTATAGGCCGACGCCGTACAAGCCCTGACCAGCCTGCGTCCAGATGTGAAATCTCTACAGCATCACGACGAACCAATCCGCGATCATCGCGCTGTTCCGCGCGACAACCGCTACGTCGGCTTGCAGCCAATGCGCCTTTCGAAATTATCCAGCGCTAGGGAATGCATGCGGCAGTACGGCCCAGAGCGGTCAAGTTAAGTAATGAATGGGGGACAAATGGGTTGTGAAGTCAAGAAGGAGCAGATGCGAGAACTTGTGCGTCTACGCCGCAATGGATGGGTACCAGAAGGTTGCTATCGGCTTGGCGACGCGTTGCTCAACAATGGATTTTGGGACGAGGATGAATTTGTAGTGCCTTGGTCAAAGTCCGCCAAGAATTATCGCGCGAAGGTCATGTTGATAGCGCAGGATTGGGACAGCTTCGAACGGCTGTCTATGCCACTAACGGAAGATCACCACAGAATAAAGTTGGCAGGGCGCGACGTGACCCTTCAGACAAACAAGCGCATCGACGAGCTGCTGCTCAAGCATTTTGGTTTAAGGTGGGAAGACACGTTTGGGACAGATGTCTTCCCTTTCGTAAAGCCGGGTAAGATGCGCGGCCGCTTAAATTGGAGCGACTTCGTCCGGTGTGCGGAAGACTTCGCACTGAAGCAAATAGAAATAATCAAGCCCTTGCTAGTGATTTGTCTGGGGCGTTCGACAACGTTCAGGGCGGTCGCGCAGGTGAGACGACACCCATTTACAAAGAATGGGGATAACCCCTTAGGTCCTATCAAATACAACGGCGTCGAAATCTATGGCGTCACTCACACTGGCGGCTGGGGCAATGCGTGGCCAGAAAGAATTACTACGGAATGGACCTATCTTGCCCAGAGACTTCGATATTTGGAAGGCGCCGCCGGTGAGTGAAGAAGAACGCCGGGATGTGTAACCTCAACTGCTTTCTCACGACATCTCCGAACGCTGTGGTCGAGCCGATCCATCCGAAGGCCATGCCGGTGATCCTGACGACCGACGAGGAGCGCGATGTCTGGATGCGCGCGCCGTGGCACGAGACCAAGGCGTTGAAGCGACCGCTGCCGGATCACGCGCTCAGCATCGTCATGCGGGGCCGACAAAGAGGATCGCGCGGTGGCAGCATGATCGCAGATATTTGAGCGGAGAGAGCGTTCAATGCCGGATAGGAAGCGCTTTGGACTAGATCGGCCCTCCGATCTTGTATTGAAGCTGGACTGGGAGATCCACCAGTTGGGGCAGCCTGCGGATCAAGAGGCCATCGCATCCTATCGCGCGTTCAACTGCGCTGTCACGGCTTGGAGCATTTGCGACTGGATTTGGAACGCGGCCTCCGATGACCTCAAAAAGCGGTTTCGATCAGAAAGCTCGAAGCCGAGCGCTAAGGGTTCGGAGCCTCTAGCTGCACTCCTCAGAGACCAAAGCCGCGAACTCGCGATTTGCCAGCAACTTGCCAATGGCTCGAAGCATTTCGTGCTCCGCGACCACAACGATGAGAACATTTCGACATATAGGTCGGCGGGTGTGCTTCTCTACCTTTCGGACGATGGCCGGAGCAGTGCGGTGCCCGGTCACGGGGTATTTGTTCTAGACGGCGATCACCATTACTCCGACCTTGGTCTATTTAGTCGGGCTCGCGACTATTGGATTGAGTTCTTCCGGCGTTATGCCATCGGCTAGCAAACCGAAGCTCTAGCGGGGCATCGCTCCGGCTTCAGCGATCCCTGGCTTGATTGACGGGAAATTCCGCCGAGACAATAGATTGGCGGCGCTCGGCAATCTTTACGTCTGCGCTGTCCTGCTCCGAATGTGTTTCGCAAAAATGCTGACGAGCTTCGTTTCTTTTGTTTGATGTTTGGTCGAACTGTTCGGATGCTATAGCCTCGATAAGCTTCCGATGCGCCTCAAGGCCGCGCCTGATGGCCTTTTGCATCGCTGAGAGGCAGGCCATCGCGGGAAGACCGCTCTTGGTGTCGGGGATCACCGCAGCGTCTGCCAACACTTGATAAGCGGGTCTGTACATGCCAAACGCGGCCTTGGGCGGCCCCTTCGGTGGCGGGCACGGGGAAGAAATGACTATGGTGCGCAGCTTAGTTGTCGCAGTGATCTGCACTGCGCTGGCGGTCACCCTGTTCACAACGGGTGGGGCGGTTGCTGACCCTATGCGCTTCGAGAAAATACGGAACGGCGGAAATTGCGCAAACTGCTCCTACACGCAAGCGACGGGCGAGATTACGTCGGACACCCCTAAACAGTTTGAGAACTTTGTCGCGTCACAGCAGTTTGGAACAGGAACTGTTCGCCTCAACTCGCCGGGGGGTAATCTCTTCGGCGGCATTGCCCTCGGTGAATTGTTTCGTAATCGCGGTATCTCCACAGAGGTAGGTTCAAGTGCGCCGATACCGCAAGCCATAGAAGCAGGGGTGGCTGACAGATCACCGGGTATCTGCGCTTCCGCTTGCGCATATGCCTATCTCGGAGGGGTTGACCGAGCCTTGGACAAGGATGCGAAGCTTGGCTTCCATCGGTTTTATCAAGAAAACGCGCTGGCTCAACCGAGCGCGAAGCTATTCACGGGCCAAGACCTTGGCAACGCTCAGATGATCACTGCTGCGTTGACGTTATACACGCTAAAAATGGGAGTAGATGCGGCCTTGGTCGCTCTAGCTGCATCGGCTGGTCCCAACGAGATGCATTGGATTTCGCGGGAAGATGCTCTGAAGCTGCGGGTCAGCTATGATCCGCGCACCTACAAGCCTTGGCGTGTTGAGCCTTACAGAGGTGGAGCAATAGCGGTCGCAGAAAGCAGCGACGGTTCTAAAAACGTCGTCGTATCGTGTTCGAGGCAACTCGGGCCTAATGTTGCATTGATAGATTTGAAGCCAGTCTCGGAAGCCGCGTCTTGGTATGAACAGTGCAGCAGGCTCAATTTGCCCGACGGACAGCCGGTCTTAGGAGCTAAAGTCGGACCAGACCGTATTCGAGTGATCCGACGGAAGGACGGTAGCATAGTCGTGCGATTTCAACTTCCTACAGAGAACCCAACGCTCACATCGCCTAACTTGCTAAGTTTCGATGATGGATACCCTCGGGCCTGCTCCTCCGGCGATTTCTTCACAAGCCGCGAGAATTTCGCTCCCGCAGTTCGGCTTGCTCTCCGCAATTGTTTCCAAGATTAGTTCGTGGCAGCAGCCCATCAAAAACGTGGCACAAGTCCCCGGCGAGCGATCCGCCCTCGACATGGTGGCCGGGCAAGCGGTGAACGATAGCGCATGACGAGGCACTATTTTCCCGAAGCGGACGACCCGGACCTCCAACCGTTCACGCAAGCCTTCGTCAGCATGATGTTTGCCCATGCTGCCTTTGAGCGCGGGGTTTCCGAATTGATGGGGATCATCACAGGAGAGTATGGCTTTGGCGAACTTCCAGAAAACCAGTGGAAGGCGGACCAGCGACCGAGGCGCATGAAAAAGCTGATCAGGGATTGTCGCCCTGACGGCTTGCCCGAAACGGATGCCATCGCAGCGTGCCTAAAGCGCTCGATCCCATTTTGCCACGCACGCAACCTGCTTGCGCATGGGACTTGGTGGGAGTTCGACATTGGCGCAAAGGCGATCACGGTTCGATCCGGGGTCGCACGGCGCAAGGAGGATCAGCATCGACCGTTTATGGTGGCCGACATCCAAGCTGTCGCCATGTCGCTGGACGACCTCGAAGCCGAACTTTGGACCCTTCGAAGGGCCATCGAGAAGCGGCCACCACCGGAGCGCCCGAGAGCCGAGCGATGGCGTTCGGTAACGGGGCTTTGGCGCTGGTTGACCGCGCGCATTTGCCGCCCATGATCATGCGCCGCCCTTCCGGCTTCATTGCACCGTGCCTGCCGTCGAAGGTGGAGCGGCCACCGTCCGGCCCGCTGTGGGTCCACGAAATCAAGCAGGATGGCCACCGATTGTTGGTGGTTCGGGGTGATCGCGCGTCCGCTGCTCTTCGGTCAGGCTGCCCCGGCAGCCCCGCACACGCGCCGCATGGCGCCTGTGCGCTTGGCGTGGCTTGCCCGGTGTCCTGTGGCGCGGCGCTGGCGGCGCGCTGTGGGGCCTTCCCGGGCTCGCGCTGAGGCGGCCCGGTTGCCGTGGTTGACCCGAATGAACCGACTACTTTTTTTGCTCGGTGGTGGTTGTGGTGGTCGGGGTGCCGTGGCGCGCGTCCCGTCGCTCGTCGCGTCCTGTGCGCCGGTCTTGACGCCGCTCTGTGCGAGCGGTGCGGCGTTCCTGGCGGCGTTGTGTTCGCCCGCTTCGCCGCTCCTGACGGCGCTCTGTCCCAGACATCGGCGCGTCTGCGGGCGGCGTCGCGGGCGTGACCGGGGCGGCGGTCTGAGCTTCCGCCTCTGACACCGCCAAAATCGCGGGCGAGGCCACTAGCGCAAACACAGCCGCGCATCCAAGGAAAGCGAGCGTGCTGCGACGACAGATCAGTTTCGGCTCCGAACTTTCACTCATCTTCAGGCTCCCGGTTTGTTTGCTTCCTCGTGAGCATGTCCCTCAACGTCGAGGGACTGGCTGTTGATCTAAATCAACCGGGGCGTGGCTTCGGCCCGTCCGCTTCGTGCCAGCAATGTCATCGGAACTTTATGGGCGCACTTGAACGCCTGAATTTGGTAGTTCCCAATCAGACCGCCACGAGCAACTCAAAAGTCGCCGAGTATTGGAGACTTCGGTTGCCAACAAGTGCCGTGAGATCAATTTGGGCAGCATTGTCGCAATAGGTGCCGTTAAATCCGATGCCAACTGTTCCCTTTCGCGCCATCGGTCGCATTATCGGGGCTGGGGTGTGTTCGTCATTGGTAAATTCACCTTTCCATTTCCCGTTGGAGCAGGTGTAGGTGCCGACAAAGTAAAAGAAGTCGGTGCCACCGAGCATCGCCCCATCGCGCAATATCATGATGCCGTCAGCGCCACCATCGACACCGTCCCGCGCTTTCGATCTATAAACGTATAGTCCGTTTCTGATCATTGCTATTCGGTGGTGACCAAACCAGTCAGGTTCGCTTTCTCCGTTTGGAAAGCCCTTGGCTTGCACTGATGCATTACGGCTTATCTCAGTCCCACTGACGAGATGAGCTCTCTGACAATGCGTATTGGCAAACCGCCAACATTGATCCACATCAACGGGCGGGGTCCAGTCATCATGGAGTTGCGCTGAAGCGAACACCCATCGCTGATGGCTGCCATCGTGTCGCTGCCATGCCATGTGATCGGTAGGCTCGCGGAGACCGTCGAACGATGGTCGTCCCTCCGCAACGGCCGCCAAGGTACTACCGAGAGCGCCCCAACGTGCCGGGACCGCGCGGCCACCCGGTTCAAGGGTATTTGCAATCGCGCATTCCCGAATTTATTTGTACGGATCGTACACAAATGGCCGTGCGCCATCTGGCGCATGAGTACGGAAGCCGTGATCTTCATGGATTGGAACGCCGGGTCCGGCACGAGGTTGATGGATTGCACACCATCGCGGCGGCGCTGACCGCGCGCTGGATTGGAGGCAGCACATGATCATCGTGGACGAAGACGGCGAGATCATCGCCACAGCATCCGATGACCATACTCTAATCGGCGGCCACCACCGCCTCGCAGTGGCGGCCAGCCTTGGTAAAAAACTGTTCTGGCGACATACCGGCGAACCAGTGAAGCTTGATAACTTCTTCAAGCATTATGGAAGTTCTTTTCGACATTCAGCCTAAGCCGCTAGCCGAGCGTATCGTTGTTCAAGTACATCGCGATGGTCGTCATCGCGGTTACGCTGCTGGTGGCGTGATCGTTGACGGGTGGGCCACCCTCTCAGGGAGGAGACAGTGACCTGACAGATCGGGAATTGCTGCGGACGTGACGGCATGCACAAAAAGAAAGGCCGCCTGCGTTGCCACAAGCGGCCCAAGTCTAGGGAGGAAACGCCCAAGGAGGGCAGCGATAGCAGGGAGCTACCGCATACCCTTAGCTAAGACGATCGCGATCAGCGGCTCAATTGAACGTAAGGGGTGATGGAACGATACAAAGGTTTATGGTCCTGTCGGGCTTACTTGCACTGCTGCTTGATCGTCCAGAGCCGGTAGGCGGCGCACCATTCACCGCAAGGTCTAGCGGCTTGCCGTGGCCGGGCTCGCCGCGCTTCAATGCGTGATGCCCAAGCTCACCCGCCGCCGTTACCCGGAACGCCAAGACTGCTGGCACGTCTATTTCGGCGATGTCCATGTCGGCACCATCGCGCGCCGCGTCGGCCACCCGAGCGATCAAGACCCGTGGCAATGGCTGTGCGGCTTCTATCCCGGCTCCAATCCCGGCGAGCAGACCGGCGGCACCGCGCCTACCTTCGATCAGGCACGCGCCGACTTCGAGGTGGCGTGGCGGAAGTTTTCCGCGAAGCGCACGGAAGCCGACTATCAGGCATGGCGCGATCAGCGCGACTGGACCGCGCGGAAGTACGCCATGTGGGCGCGCGGCGAGCGGCTGCCGTCGCAGCAGGCCCGCGCATGAAGTTCGCGCAAGCCCGTGCCGACCTGTTCGCGTAGGACCATCGCTCGGAAGCTGAACACCTTTTCAAACCTGACCGGGCAGATCATGTCTATTGCAACTACCGTTAGCCGATGGCTAATCTGGCGGCAGGGCAAAAGGGGAATTGAATGAGGGCGGTTTCGATAGTTTTTTTCGTGTTGCTCACCACCGTTGCGGTTGCCAAGGCCGAAGAAGCCGCGCCGAGCCGGATCGATAGCATCACTAAATCCGCGCGCGACATGATGCCCGCTATGCCATCCTTGCCGTCCGTGTCCCTGCCGTCGATGCCGGACCTTTCGCTGCCGGACTTGTCGGACACTACGGGCAGGCTGATGACTGAGTTCAACACCTTCACTCAGCAAGTCGGCGATGCGCTGCCGATCCTCGAACAGATGGGCTATGAGGTCACGATTTTCAAAGTTTCGTGGGGCCTCCCGCCGAAAGCTCGGCTTCGCTTGAAATCAAACGGCAACGCCGACATCCAGAAAGTAAATGCCATCGCTGCCAAAGCGACGAGCAGCGGCATGCTGGTCGCTGCCCTCATCACCAGTGCGGTGACCGCGAAGCGCATCCAAAGCACGATGAAACTCGGCACCGCCTACCTTGACGTGGACTTCGCGGTCCCGCCTCGGGTCAACATGAAATTCGTCAGTCTCAAAGCCAACGAGAAGGATGAATTGCCGCGCGACACGGATGACTTGGAAATTTCGTGCAAATAGAACCGCCCTATCATCTCTCAGTCTCGCCTGTGGAGCCGCCGTGTTCGTCAATGTGACCAACGGAATTAAGACGTGGCTTGTGGGCCTCTTCGCCTCGACCATCACTCACACCACGCGCCCCGAAGACCGGGTCCTGGCGATACGCTGGCTCAGCCAATCACGCGAGGTCGTTGCAAGCGAGGCCAGTGCGCTCGAAAAGCTGAGGCAATTAAACGCGCTGATCAATTCGCGGACGACCATCAAGGCGATGGCCAAGAGCATATCGGCAACCGCCTCGAATTACCGGAAATCAAACCTGCCGTTGTCGATGAAGATCGCGCTACCGGCCACACTCGCCGCAATCCCGCTTGTCGGCGGCCACGCCGCTGGCATAGCCGCGTTTGGTGGCGCTCTCGGCGTTCCGGTACTGCTGCTGGTCTTTCTCGGTGCGGCAGGCATCACCTCGATTATCGAAGCTGTCGTGACAAGCCCTGAGGCGGGGACCCATATTGCTGAAATTATCGACATCATCATCGCGGACGAACGACTGCGTCAGACCAGCGCACAGATGAGGGCTGCAATGAAAGAGCAGCCGGTGGACCCCACTCGTTTCGCCATGCCGGTGGAGGAGATGGCGCTCCGCCAATACCTGCTCAGCATGGACCCCTTTAATTTTGAGCAGCACAGCATGAGCTTTTTTCACAGGGCTGGCCTTGAGGCTTGGGCTACCCGCAGATCGAACGACTTTGGTGTCGATGGCTTTGCCGTACATCCTGACGGCTTGTTGATCGTGCAGTGCAAGCGAAACGCGACCGAGAATAAAGTTGGCCGACCGACCATCCAGCAATTCAAGGGGGTTGTGGAAGAGCAAAATGCGCATCGCGGCTACATCGTCACAACGTCGTCGTTTACAGAGGAGGCGATTGCGTCGGCGGCGCTGACCGACAAGATCGCGCTCGTTGCGATGGATGATCTGGTGCGCTGGCATGCAGAGCCACCGGCATTTTAGCCACCGCCATGATCAGCGAGGGCGGACCACCGACCGAAACGGGGGCAACATGAACTTCAAGGCAATCGCGGTAATCGTTCTGGCGTTGGGCACTCCCGTGCCATCGATGGCCGAAGGTCCGAAGGACATTTGGCAAGATGCGTTTGCGGCAATGAAGCGCGATGACCATCCAACTGCGGTGAGACTGTTCCGATCATTGGCTGAACTCGGCTATCCCGCTGCTCATTTTCAACTTGGCTTTCTGTACCGACAAGGCGACGGTGTTCCGCAAGATTACGCAGAAGCGGCAAAGTGGCTTCAACTCGCAGCCGGACAGGGCCATGTGTGGGCGCAAAGCAATCTTGCATTCATGTATCGCGACGGAGAGGGAATGCCGCAGGATTTTGTCAGAGCGCACATGTGGTTCAATCTGGCTTCTGCCGGGGCACCTGCTAAAGATCGCGGCAACTACATCGAATACCGTGATGAGTTGGCCAAAAGGATGACCTCAACGCAGATCGCCGAAGCGCAGAAGCTCGCGCGCGACTGGAAGCCTAACAAGTAGCTTCTCAACACGCGGCGGAGCAGCAACAGATGGGGGATCAGGGACGATGAAGTCCGAGACTTGGCTTGCAGTATACGCAGCAGTTGTGGCTACCGCCGCGTTTGCGCTGAATTTTAGGACTTGGTTCGAGAAACGGGTCAGGCTGAACTTATCGTTAATGCCTGATGCCGTTTTGATTGGGGGCCATGGCGCGGAAGACGACAAGAACCTGATGGCCCTAACGGTGATCAATCGCGGCGGCCAGACCACCACTTTGACAAATCTTGTTGTGTTGCGGTTCGACAATGCATGGAAGAGATGGCGAATACGACCTTCCGCGAGTTTCATGATCGCCAACCCGCAAGTCGGCGGCACAGGCACGCTCCCTTTTGAACTTGATCCGGGCAAGAAATGGACGGGCATCATTCGCAAACGCCCGGACGTCATTTCCGATGTGCAAGACGGGACCTATTGTGCCGGAGTTTATGGCTCGCACCACGACCGGCCTCATCTAATCAGAATTGTTAAGGCACGCTCCAAGCTACCGCCGAACACAAAGATGCTCTCGTAGGAATTGAGCAGCATGGCCGTCCAGCGGCGGCGTCCCTCCGGCTTCGTCGAACCTTGCCCGCCGTCGGAAGCGTGAGGAGGAGTGACCGGCTCACGGTCATCAGATGCATGAACTCGGTGGCATCGACGTGATGATGGCCTCGACTAGACGCTCGGGCCGGTCGCGTCACGCTGCCTGCGCATCAAGTTGTATTTCGATCAGAACTTGCCTTGAAGAAGGGATCAAGCTTCACGGGCTTCCCAGTATCTTTCCAGAATAGTTGTTTACCCTGGCTGGCCGCCACCGCGAGGCGGTGGTGACCGCCGATCAGCGTATGGGTCATCCGTCGCCATCGCGATGATCTCGCCAGCTTCTTCCACGATGTTTCTCATGCGCCATTTTTGGTGGCAGTCGAGCGGAAACGTTGATCTAAATCATGTACGGCGACCATCGCATCCAGCAGCCGCTCCTTCAGCGGCTTCGGGCAACACAGAGTGCAGAATGCCGCTAGTGACAGTTCCGGATCGTCTTCGTAGTTGTACCGCTTAGCCATCAGCGCGCTAGCAAGTCATTCCGGTCGCACATCTGCGGACGGCTCGACGGGTCTGACGGACGGTGGTTCTTGCCACGCACACACCGTTAACTCGGGTCCTACCCGCGCCGCAGGCAGCAGCGACTTCTGTGATCATGCCGTTGGGCGGAGGAGTAATCGGCGCAGGTGTCATGGCATGCGCCGATACTGCGACCGATAAGGCGAAGCCAGCAATAGCAATCAACCTAATCATTCTGCACCTCCTTTAACCGTCCAAACATCCCGCCCTCTCATAGCAGGGATGGGTCCGGCTCTCGTCTGAACGCAATGCGAGCCTCCGGCGCTGGCCGTTGGAAGGCTTGAGATAGATCAAGGTCTTTCTCGGTTCAAAATGGCGCATATTACTGCGAGGACAGGTAAACTCAGGGTAGGCGTATGGGGCGCTATATCGACGAAATCCTACAGCCCGGCGAAAGGGTGCTGTATTCGACCAACGAACACTGGGTGTACTTTTTGCCTGCAATCGGGGCGTGGATCGCGGCGGTCGCATTTCTGGTGCTGTGGCGCTTGGTCGCCGCTGACGCGCTGACGTGGGTTTGCTTGGTATTGGCGGCAGTCGCTGGGCTTGCGGCCTTGTACTGGACCGCGACGGCTTGGTTCCGCCGCTGGACCACCGAGACCGACGTTACCAACATGCGGGTCGTCCACAAGAGCGGTTTCATCAGGAGGCGGACCTTTGAGATGAGGCTCGACAAAGTTGAGAGCGTCGATGTCAACCAAAGCGTTCTTGGCCGCCTTTTGAACTATGGCGACCTTACCATTCAGGGCGTCGGCGAGGGTACGCAAACCATTTCCACCGTTAATTCGCCTCTCGCGTTTCGCAGCGCCATCACGACAAGACCGGTTGGCACATAAATCGCGGCATGGTTTGGCAGCCGCCGCCCCCAACACAAAGCAAACTTCCCGTCGGAATTGTTTCCCTCCGATGAGCGTGTCCACAACGCGCCTACCTGCTCATGAGATCAATCATGACGGCTATCGGTGCTGGTCCGAACGGCGCGCAAATCGCAGGCAGCGCATCATCCGTCAGGCGGGCCAGCATCTTTGTGTTATATCGTTTCCGTGATTGTCGCCGGATGCGGATGCTGCCCGCGCCAACAGGGAGGGGTGACCCACCCCGCAAACCGTTGCCCCGAAAGAAAATCCCATCCGATTTGCGGTCGCTGGCGCGGGGGCACACCGCACTATGCATCAAGGTGCTTGCCGGGATCGTCAGCCAAGAGACCGTGCCAGCGGCAGCACGCGTATCGGCGGCGGGTATCCTGCTCGACAGGGGCTGGGGCAAGGCGATCCAGCCGCACGCTGACAAGGATGGCGGCCCGATCAGGGTTATCATCCGCCAGATCATCGATGCCGCCGGCGAAGCCGAGCCGCTCGTGATCGAACACGATGGCTGCGACGAGGCATAGGGCAAAATGCCCTAACATGCTCCAGCCCCCGGAACGCGAGCGACCCGGTTAAGGATCGTCTGTAACACACTCCCATTGACTTGTTCCACCTCCTCTGTAACACCACGACCGACGTCGTCATGTTGCAGATCAGGGATCAAGACCCGTGAAAACCGCCATCGCCTACATCCGCGTCAGCACCGCCCGACAGGGCAAGTCTGGTTTGGGTCTTGAGGCTCAGCAGGCGGCGCTGGCCCGCTTTGCTGAGGCCGAGGGCTATCGCCTGATCGAGACCTTCGAGGAGGTCGAAACCGGCAAGGGCGCAGACGCACTCGACAAGCGACCGCAGCTTGCAGCGGCGCTGAAGCTGGCACAGAGCCACAAGGCCCCGATCATCGTCGCCAAACTCGACCGGCTATCCCGCGACGTTCACTTCATCAGCGGCCTGATGGCGCACAGAACGCCTTTCATCGTCGCAGAACTGGGCGCTGATGCCGATCCCTTCATGCTGCACCTGTTTGCAGCACTTGCCGAGAAAGAGCGCCGGATGATCTCCCAGCGCACAAGAGACGCGCTCGCCGCCAAGAAGGCGCAGGGCTTCAGGCTCGGCGGCATCAATGCCGGTAGCCTCCGCACCCGTGACGAGGCAAGGGAGCGCGCTGAGGCGTTGCGGCCTGTACTAGCCGAACTTTCGGGCCTGTCGGCGCGGGCCGCCGCCCGTGAGTTGAACGCGCGCCAGATCGAGACGCCGAACGGTAAACCGTGGTCAGCCGTGACCGTGTTGCGGGTGCGGAAGCGGCTGGGTTCGTAAGGCCTGCGCGGCCGACAGGGTCATCAACGTGCGTGCCCGCCTCGCAGATTGAGGCCACCTCCCGCGAAGGGATCGTAATTGTTCGGCGGGGGTGGGGGTCCTCCGGGTGGTTGGTCGGGATTAACATCCACAGGTCAGGTGCTGATACCAGTTATGACCCCACATTCCAGTTGGCTTGCGGGCGCGCGCCACACCGATGCGTTGTTTCGGACCATCTGGCGTTGGACAGCGGGGAGTGGTGGGCGGTGACGGGATCGAACCGCCGACCAGATGCGTGTAAAGCACCTGCTCTACCGCTGAGCTAACCGCCCCCAGCGCCTGCGCCCATGAACGAGGAATTTCATGGGCGGTTTCATGGGCGTTAGTGCGCTGATCTGGAAGAAGTGCCTGCAAATGCTGCTCTTCCCACGTCGTAAGCATCTCGGTGTAAACGAGATGCTCTAACCAGCTGAGCTAACCGCCCCAAGGCGCCTCTTTAGCCCTCCCGCGGGTGTTCGAGCAAGGCCCGAACGCATCGCAAACAGGGCTCGAGCAAGATCGCCTTTGTGATGATTGTCACAGGCGTCCGCCCGCGAGTCGGCCAATGTCCACCGCAATTCACGATGGAGGGGTCGCCAATGTGTGCTCTGCTGGACCTCATCTACCGACATTGTTGCCGGGCGTGTTTGCGCGAAGCGCGACGCATGAGCCGCCGCGGCTCGATCATTCCAATTTGGTAGTCCCGGCTGACGGCGCGCCGATTTGGCCGCTGGCGGCTGTCCTGCCTCGTTGCGCCTGGCATCGGACGCCCACGAGCCGCCCTCCAAGGGTCCAAAATTGCCCTTTTTCGGTCATCTTTTTGATCGCCATCCGAACCAACGTTACGGCTCCCTGTGGCAGCGTGGAGTATCGCCGTGATGAGTGATCTTCGCATCAAGCTGGAAAGGTACGAGTCGAAAGCCGCCCACTGCATGAAAGCGGCTCAAGAAGCTCCTGATGAGGCCGGTCGGGCCTTCTACGAGGAGCTTGCCAACTATTACGACGAGCTGGCAGCCGACTTTCGCCGCGTCCTCGCCAAGCGAACCGGAGTTTCGCTCGCGGCCGAATGATCCGGCGTAGCGCAGGTCGGCAGTTGAAGACCTCGGCGGTCCGTCAACCTCTGACGCCGTGTCGTGCGGCGTGAACGCAAGAACGTCTCGCTGACAGGTGGACCGAACAGGCCGCCTCAGTTGACGGCGTCCTTGCTTTTCGGCATCGGGGTCTTTCGACCAAGCTGCCGGAGGGGATCCATGGAACAGCCAAGCGGACACGCAGAGAATGCCGACCAGATCGCTTATTGGAACGGTCCGAGCGGGCAGCGCTGGGCCGATCGGCACGCTGCCCAGGAGAGCCTG
This sequence comes from Bradyrhizobium sp. MI1.7, assembly GCF_055811795.1. Taxonomy (NCBI): domain Bacteria; kingdom Pseudomonadati; phylum Pseudomonadota; class Alphaproteobacteria; order Hyphomicrobiales; family Nitrobacteraceae; genus Bradyrhizobium; species Bradyrhizobium sp. MI1.7. The sequence goes on along the minus strand of NZ_JBVVPO010000016.1, from coordinate 87,959 downwards.
CTCGGACCCATCGCCGACGTGCTGATCGATCGTGCTAGGCCGAAGCCGGGCGAGCGCGTGCTCGATGTCGGCTGCGGCTCCGGCGCGACGACGTTCGCGTTCGCGAAGGCTGTCGCGCCTGATGGCTTCGCGCTCGGCCTCGACGTCTCCGATCCCATGCTGTCGCAGGCGCGCGCGTTTGCGCCAAAAGGCCTGCCGCTCGATTTCGTGCTGGCGGATGCGACGGTGCATCCGTTCGAGCCGGCGAGCTTTGACCTGCTGGCATCGCGCTTCGGCGTGATGTTCTTCGCCGATCCCATTGCGTCCTTCACCAACCTCCGCCGCGCGCTGAAGCCGACCGGACGGCTCGCCTTCGCCTGCTGGCGCGAGCCGAAGGAAAACCCGTGGATGATGGCGCCGCTGATGGCGGTCTACAAACATGTCCCGAAGATGCCGCCGGTCGGGCCGGAGGAGCCGGGCCCGTTCGCCTTCGCCTCGGAAGAGCGCGTGATGCGCATCCTCAAGGGCGCGGGCTTCGTGGACGTGGCGATGGAGCCGCACAATCTCGCGATGGATGTCGCCATCGGCGGCGGGCTCGATGCCGCCGTGGACGGCGCGCTCCAGATCGGCCCGGCCAGCCGCGCGCTCCAGGGCCATCCGCCGGAGACGTACGAGGCCGCAAAAGCCTCGATCCGCGAGATGCTGGCGCCGTTCATGAAGGGACAAAGCGTAGCGCTGCAGGGCGCGATCTGGATCGTGACGGCGAAGGCGGCGTAAGGCGCCGCTCTCTCTCCACGTCGTCATTGCGAGGAGCGAAGCGACGAAGCAATCCAGACTGCCTCGTCGGAGACAGTCTGGATTGCTTCGCTTCGCTCGCAATGACGATGGGGAGGCGTTGTGCCCATTACACCACATCATCCGGCGCCAGTGCGCACCCGTTATCCGGATGCGTCTCGATCTGGAGCGTGGTGTGGCCGATGCGGAAGGACGCCCTCAGCATCTGCGCCGTCTCCATCAGGAATGCATCGCCGGCTCCGGTGGGCATGACGAGATGGCAGGTCAGTGCCGTCTCGGTGGTCGAGATCGGCCAGACGTGGAGGTCGTGGATTCCCGAGACGCCGGGCCGCTCCAGCAGAAAGATCCTGATCGCAGCGATGTCGGTGCCCCTGGGCGCCGCAGCCATCGACATGTCGATGGAGCCGCGCAGCAGGCTGGTGGTGCTCCAGAGGATGGTGGCGCAGATGACGAGGCTGGTGACGGGATCGAGCCAGAGCCAGCCGGTCCAGATGATCAGCGCCGCCGAGATCACGACGCCAAGCGAGACCGCTGCGTCGGCCGCCATGTGCAGATAGGCGCCCTCGATGTTGATGTCGTCCTTGCGTCCGCGCGCGAACAGCATGGCGGTAAAACCGTTGATGAGGATGCCGATACCGGCGACCACCATCACGGTGACGCCTGCGACCGGCTCCGGCTCGCGCAGCCGCAAGATCGCCTCCCAGCCGATCGCGCCGGTCGCGACCAGCAGGAACACCGCATTCGCAAGTGCCGCCAGGATGGTGGAGGCGCGAAAGCCATAGGTGAAGCGGCCGCTCGGCGCGCGCCGTGCCGCGATCGATGCGCACCAGGCCACGACCAGGCCGAGCACGTCGCTGAGATTATGGCCGGCATCAGCGAGGAGCGCGGTGGAGTTGCCGATATAGCCGTAGATCGCCTCGGCCACGACCAGCGCGGTGTTGAGCGAAATGCCGATCGCGAATGCCGTGCCGAAATTGGCGGGCGCATGGACATGCGCGTGGCCAGAACCGTGGTTATGCCTGTGATCATGCCCGTGGCCGGCATGATCATGGTGGTGATGACCGTGATGGTCGTGGCTGCCCAAATCTAGCGCTCCCCGGACGCCGCCAAATCAGGCGCCATTGTAGGCGTTTCGGTGTCCGCGTCACGCCGGAACAGCGCATAGAGCGCCGGCAGCACCAGCAGCGTCAGCACGGTCGAGGAGATGATGCCGCCGATCACCACGGTCGCCAGCGGACGCTGCACCTCGGCGCCGGCGCCGGTGGCGAGCGCCATCGGCACGAAGCCGAGGGAGGCGACCAGCGCGGTCATCAGCACCGGGCGCAGCCGCGTCAGCGCACCCTCGCGCACCGCGTCGGCAACGGGGCGCCCCTCGCTGCGCAGCCGCTCGATGAAGGCGATGATGACGAGGCCGTTGAGAACGGCCACGCCCGACAATGCGATGAAGCCGACACCGGCGCTGATCGACAGCGGGATTTGGCGCAGCAGAAGCGCCGCGACGCCGCCCGTCAACGCCAGCGGCACGCCGGAGAACACCAGAGCCGCATCCGCCGCCGATCCCATGCCCATGAACAGCAGCAGGAACACCAGCAGGAGCGCCACCGGTACCACGATCATCAGCCGCTTAGTGGCGGAGACCAGCTGCTCGAACTGTCCGCCCCAGCCGATCCAGTAGCCGGGCGGCAGCTTGACCTTCTCGGCGACGGCGGCTTCCGCCTCGCTCACGAAGGAACCGAGATCGCGCGCGCGGACATTGGCGGTGACGACGATGCGCCGCTTGCCGTTCTCACGGCTGATCTGGTTGGGACCGGGCGTCGCATCGACGGTTGCGACCGACGACAGCGGGACATAGCGCATCTGGGCAAGGGGAGAGGCGGTCAGCGCTGTTCGAACGGCGGTGCCGCCTGCTGCTTCCTCGCTCGGCGGCAGCGGGATCGGGATGGCCCGGATCGCGTCGAGATTGCCGCGCAGATGTTCCGGCAGGCGCACGACGATGTCGAAACGGCGGTCGCCCTCGAACAGCTTGCCTGCCGATTTGCCACCGACCGCGATCTCGACGATGCCCTGTACCTCGCCGATGCTGAGCCCGTAGCGGGCGAGCGCCTGGCGGTCGAGCCGGACGGTGAGGATCGGCAGGCCCGAGACCTGCTCGATCTTGACGTCGCTGGCGCCGCGGATGCCGCGGATTGCGGCCTCGACCTGCTTTGCGGCGCCCTGGAGGATGTCGAGGTCGTCGCCGAAGACCTTGATACCGACGTCGCTGCGCACGCCGGAGATCAGCTCGTTGACACGGAACTGGATCGGCTGGGAGATTTCATAGGCACTGCCGGGAATGTCGTCGGCGGCGTGGTCGATGGCCTCGATCACCTCCGATTTCGGCTTGCCCGGGTCGGGCCATTCCGCGCGCGGCTTCAGCATGATGTAGCCGTCTGTTTGCGCCGGCGACATCGGGTCGGTCGCGATCTCGGCGGTGCCGATGCGGGTGAAGAATTCCTTCACCTCGGGAATCTCCTTGATGCGCTTTTCCAGCGCCTTTTGCAGATCCAGCGACTGCGTGAGGCTGGTGCCGGGAATCCGGATCGAGGCCAGCGCGACGTCGCCTTCGTCCAGGCTCGGGATGAACTCGCCGCCCATGCGCGCGGCGGCAATGCCGCTTGCGATCACGATGACGGCGGCCATGACGGTGACCGCGACCCGATTGTCGATCGCGAGGCGGAGCAGGGGGAGATAAATGCGCTTCGCCACCCGCATGAACAGGTTTTCGTGTTCGGACACCTTGCCGGTGACGAAGATGGCAACCGCCGCCGGCACGAAGGTGATGGAGAACAGCACCGCGGCGCCGAGTGCCATCAGCACGGTCAGCGCCATCGGCGTGAACATCTTGCCCTCGACGCCGGTCAGCGTCAGCACGGGCAGGTAGACAACGGCAATGATCAGCGTTCCGAACAAGCTCGGCTTGATGACCTCGCGCGACCCGCGCAGGATCGCGCGCAGCCGTTCGGGGGTGGAGAGCAGCCCGCCCTTCTGGCGCTGCGCCTCAGCGAGCATGCGCAGGCAGTTCTCGACGATGATTACGGCGCCGTCGACGATGATGCCGAAATCGATCGCCCCCAGGCTCATCAGGTTCGCGCTGACTTTTGTTTCGACCATGCCGGTGATCGTCATGGCCATGGAGAGCGGAATGACGCAGGCCACCACGAGCGCGGCGCGGATGTTTCCGAGGATCAGGAACAGCACGGCCACGACCAGGGCCGCACCTTCCAGGAGGTTGTTTTCGACCGTGCGGATGGTGGCCTCGACCAGATGGGTGCGGTCGTAGACGGTCCGGGTCACGACGCCGTCGGGCAGCGATTTGGCGATCTCGTCGAGACGGGCTGCGACGCGGCGCGCCACGCTGCGGCTGTTCTCGCCGATCAGCAGCATGGCGGTGCCGAGCACGGTTTCCTCGCCGTCGCGCGTCGCCGCTCCCGTGCGGAGGTCTCGGCCTTCCTTGACGGTGGCGACATCCCTGATCCTGACGGGATTGCCGCCCCGCGAGCCGATCACGATGTCCTGGATCTCGCTGATGTTGCCGACCTGGCCCGGGGAGCGCACGAGATACTGCTCGCCGTTGCGTTCGATATAGCCGGCGCCGACATTGGCGTTGTTGGCGGCGAGCGCCGTCATGACGTCGCGAAAGCCGAGCCGGTAGGCCATCAGCTTGCCGGGGTCCGGCAGCACGTGGAACTGCCGCTCGAACCCGCCGATGGTGTTGACCTCGATCACCCCGGGCACGTTGCGAAGCTGCGGCCGGATGATCCAGTCCTGCACGGTGCGCAGATCGGTCAGCGAATAGTCGTGACCGCCTTGCGTCTTCGCGCCCGCCTTTGCCTCGACGGTGTACATGAAGATTTCGCCCAGGCCGGTCGAGACCGGGCCCATCGCGACCTCGACGCCCGCCGGAAGCTGATCCTTCACCTGCTGGATGCGCTCGCCCACGAGCTGGCGGGCAAAATAGATGTCGGTGCCGTCCTTGAACACGACCGTCACCTGGCTCAGGCCGTAGCGCGACAGCGAGCGGGTGTAATCGAGCTTCGGCAGGCCGCCCATCGCGGTCTCGACGGGGAAGGTGATGCGCTGCTCGGTTTCGAGCGGCGAGTAGCCGGGCGCGCGGGTGTTGATCTGGACCTGGACGTTGGTGATGTCAGGGACAGCATCGATCGGCAGGCGCTGGAAATTCCACGCTCCGAAAGCGACGGCGCCGAGCGCGAGCACAAGGACCAGCCAGCGCTGTTGAAGCGAGACGGCGATGAGGCGCTCAATCATGTTCCGCCTCGCCCTTGCCCATCTCCGCCTTCACGACAAAACTATTCTCCGCGACGTAATGCTCGCCGGCCGAAAGACCCGCCTTGATCTCGACATGGCGCGGATCGGAATCCCCGAGCTCCACGGGACGCGCCTCGATCTTGTCGCCGTCCTCGCGGACGAACACAATGGTCCTGTTCTCCAGCGTCTGGATCGCACTTCGGCGCACGGCGACCGCGACGTTGCGCGCGGCGAGGATCAGCCGCGCCGTGACGAACAGACCGGGACGCAGGCGTCCGTCCGGATTTGGCAGCACCACGCGGGCGAGCGCGGTCTGGGTCTCGCTGCTGCCGATCGGCGCCATGTAGGAGATCGTGCCCTTGATCTCGCCGCGGCCGTCGTCGGGATCGATCAGCACCTCGTCGTTGAGGCGGACGCGCCGGAGGTCCTGCCGGTAGATCGACAGGTCGACCCAGATCGTCGAGAGGTCGGCCACCACGAAGGCCGGCTTCTGCTCGGAGGCGTATTCGCCGAGCGAGATCTGCCGCTCGATGATGGTGCCGGCGATCGGCGCCTTCAGCTCGTAGACGGTGAGGCTCTGGTTGCTCTCGATCGCGGCGAGCAGATCGTCCTTGCCGACCCTGTCGCCGATGCGCTTCTGGATCGATTTGGCGACCCCCGGAAAGCGCGGCGTCACCTGCACGACGGCTTCCTGGTTGGCGCGCAAGATGCCGTTGAAGGACAGCGTATCGGTCAGCGTCGCACTCCCGGCCTCCGCCAGCGTGACACCGGCGGCCGCCAGCTTGACGTCGGAGATGCGGATGCGGTCGGCGCCGTGCTCGTCCTGCTCGACATGGTCGTTCGGCTTCTTCTGTTCGGAATGCTCGGCATGCTCGGTGTGCGTGACCCCGGCAGGGGCGAGCAGGGAATAGCCGTAAGCGCCGAGTGCTGCGGCAAGGATGGCAATGACGATGGTGGAGGATGTTTTCATCGCGCGCTCTCCCGGGCCAGCGCAAAGGGATTGCCGACGAGGCCTTCGATGGTCGCAACGCCGGCATGGAAGTTCTGCAGCGCCTCCTGCTCGCGCAGCCGCGCCTGGGTGACGCTCGCCTGGGCGTCGAGCACTTCGAGCAGCGAGAAGCGGCCCTGGCCGTAGCCCTGCGCGATCGCTTCGGAGGCTTCCGTGGCTTTCGGAATCGCGGTCTCGCGCAGCACCGCGAGCTCGCGCAGCGAGCCCTGGAGCGAGTCGTAGGCGCGGCCGGCGACAACGATCAGCGTGTTGCGGTTGGCCTCGCGCTCCGCCCTGGTCTTGGCGAGGCTTTCCTGCGCCGAGAGGATGTTGCCCTGGTTCTGGTCGAACACGGGAATCGGCACCGAGACGGTGAGGCGCACCGCGTCGTCATTGGTCTCGTTGAAATGGCGCCATCCCGCCGCGATCCGCGCGTCGGGATAGGGCCTTAAGCGCGCCATCAACAGCTCGGCGTTGCGCTGGGCATAGACCGCGGTCCAGCGCACCAGCTGCGGATTGGCATCGATGGCGGCGACGACCGACTGGAACGTCGGCGTCTTTCCCGTGGTGTCGAGCCGGCCGGAGACCTCGCCGAATTTTGCCGCGGGATCCCCCATCAGCACCGCAAGCTCGCGCCGGGCGCTCGCCAGCGTTGCCTTGAAGCGTTCGCGGTCGGCCTTCACCAGGGCGGACGCCACCTCGGCGCGGCCGGTCTCGGCCGGCGAGGAGGCGCCGGCCTCGACGCGGCGGCGCAGCAGCGGCGTCAGCCGGTCGATCGCGGCGATCTGCTCGTCGAGGATCTGGATGCGCCGCTGCGCGCCGAGCACGCTGAGGAAGGCGATCGCAGTCTCCGACAGCACCTCCAGCCTGACCGCCTTGCGCTGGATCGCGGCCACCTCGATGCCGGCGGCGCCTGCGGCGATCCGCGCATCACGCTTGCCGAACAGCTCGAAGGCCTGGCTGATCTGGAGCGTGGTCTCGGCCGATCTCGTGCCGCGATAGATGCCCGACCCGAACGAATTGTCCTGCTCATAGGACAGCTCCGGATTGAGCAGCGCGCCGGCCTGGATGCGCTGCCCCGTGGCGATGCCGACGTCGCGCTCTGCCGCGGTGAGCCGCGGGCTCGCGGCCAGCGCGCGCGACAGCGCGCTCCGCATCGTCAGCGTCTGGGCGTGCGTGTGCTGCGTCAGCCAGGGGCTGACGAAAATCGCCATCGCGCACGCCAGGCGCGCGGCAGTCCGTCTGCAAGACATGAAGGTGACCTGTGAACAATCGTATCGTGGGCGCGCAGGCGCCCGGCTGATCAGTTCAGGTCAGGTGTTTGGGGGGCGGAGAGTCGGTGTCGGGCGCAATGCCGAGCAGCGCAGGCTCACGCTGCGGGATCGGTGCGGCAACGATGTCGGCGGCGGATCCAGGCTGCAGCGGCTGCGCGACGGCGACCGAGAAGCAGCCGTGGCAGTGATGGCCGCCGAAGGCCTTGTGATCGCCATGGCCCGCAGAACCGTCTTCGACAATCGAGGCGATCTCCGAGCCGCCGGAGGGGCTGGTGACATCGATGTCGTGGGGGGCCGGGGGCGCGCCCCGCGCGCGGGGGGGCGGGGGGGGGCCCCCCCCCCCCCCCGGGCGGGGGGCCCCCGGGGGGGGGGGGGGGGGGGGGTGGTTTTTGGGGGGG